>NZ_JADPKQ010000369.1:0-18620 GCF_023074015.1 Bradyrhizobium sp. 142 | reverse complement strand
GCGTTGTTCGGCTCCTGCTCGAACTTCACCAGCTGGTTGTCCACGGTGTCCAGGCTCTCGCTGGTCTCCGTCAGAAACTCCCGCAACAGATCATCCATGCGATACGCCTTACTAACCTCGACTCGCGGCCGAAACTCGGCCCTTGATCTCGTCGGCCGTGGCGGCCGTTCGCGACCGGCTGCTTTGCCAAGCGGAGGGCATCGCGCGCGCGTCACCCGCGCGTCCTTCGAAACCGACGGACGCCCTCGCCTAAATCGTTAGACATCCCATTTCACGGCCACGTTAATTCAGCCTCCGTGCTAATACGGAGATTGAAGACAAGTTGTTTGCCATTTGGTTGCCGGGGCTGACGCGTTTCGGCAAAACCGGACCGCCATTGCCGGTGCGATGACGCCTTGAGTAAACGCGCCGCCAACGACGGTGTGAGGCCTCCGGAAAAGCTGCGGCCGTGGAAGGCGATGCCCGCATGGCGCACGAGCGGACTGGCTCCGCTGGCATCCGGCGTCCGTCATTGGCGACGACATCGGACCCGGCGCAGGCGGCGCGCACCATCTTCAGGCGAGGTAAACGAAACCTTACCGCAAGCCTGCCGCCGTGGGCCTTTCCGAAGGACAGTTGATCGAGGTGGCGATGCTGGGAGCCATGCGGGTGAATAGCCCCGACGCAATCATGGCGCACCCTGCTGCGCACGCTGCGGCATGAGCAACTGTCGGGAGCCGGACATAGGCCCAATTGCCAATATATTTCAACGAGAACATGATGGACTTTACTCGCCCAAAGAGCGATTTCGCGTCAAGCGGCTCGCCGGCTCGGAAGACTGGAGGCAGCTTTGGAACCAATGGTGCGCCCAGCCAACGGTTTCTTGTCCGCGCTGTCGGCAGACGATTATGAACTGATCCGCCCGCATCTGCGCGCGGTCGATCTGCCCCACGACGCGGTGCTGGTGGAGGCCGGCGACACACTCAGGCGCGCCTATTTTCCCCACCGTGGCGTCATCTCGCTGGTGGTCAAGCTCGCCAAGGGAGAGCATGTGCAGGTGGCCATGATCGGCCGCGACAGCCTGCTCGGGACGCTCTCGATCATGGGCGATGCATGCGCGTTGAACACGGCAGTCGTACTGGTCGCAGGCGTTGCATCCGCGATGGACCTCGACCGGTTGCGCGTCGCCGCCGATCAGAGCGCCGCCCTGCGGACGTTGCTCACGCGCCACGGGCTGGCAGTCTACGCGCAGGTTCAGCAGACCGCGGGCTGCAATGCCGGCCATCCCGTAGAGGCGCGGCTAGCGCGCTGCCTGTTGCACACCCACGACCTGTCCGGCGACTACCGCCTGCAGCTGACCCAGGAGGCGATGGCGCAAATGATCGGGGCGCGGCGCAACAGCGTGTCGCTGGTTGCCAATACGTTGCAACAGGCCAATTTCATCCATTACAGCCGCGGACACATCCAGATCCTCAACCTGGATGGGCTGCGCCAGACTGCGTGCGAATGCTACGCCACGGTGAAGGCGCAGTATGACAGGTTGCTCGGGCGCTGACGCGGCGCAGGCACATGGTAAATGAACTGCTAACGGCAACCTGCAAACTCCACGCGTCGCGCTACCGGAACCGAAATCGGAATGGCGTAGATCACCCGGACGCCTCGCGCCGAGGGCTCGCGATGCGCATCACGGCGGGCAATCGGGGACGGAGCCATGTTTGAAGCCACTTTCGCTACTGCGCTCGATGCCGAACCGCTGCGAGAACCAAATGCGTTCGATGCTCTCGTGCGCGAGATCGGCGAGGACGGCGCCGGCGAAGTCCGCGCCGTGTTCTGGAGCGAGACCTGCGCGCGACTGAAACTGTTTCGCACCTTGGGACTGGAGCAATACCGCGCCAGATTTGTGCGCGAAGCACATTCGCTCAAGAGCACGGCAAGCACGTTCGGCTATCTCCGGCTCGCGGCGCTGGCTCTGGCGCTGGAGAACACCGCAGAGACGCTCGGCGAGGCCGAATTTTACGATCTCCTGGCGCGGATGGATGCGGCCTATGCTGCCGCGCGACAGCAGGAGCCGGAGGACTGACGACCCCGCGCGGAATTCCGCCGTACTACTACGGTTTAGGATTTTCACAGATGGCTAATCATAGGTCGCGATAGTCGCGGGAAACCAGGAGGGTTTCCATGTTCACCTATGAGACTGCGGACCAGAAAGAAGTCCGTCGCTTCCGCATCGCTCAGTTCAACGGCCGGATGGCGACAGTGCAGGCGGGTGAGTTGACGGTGACGGGTTTCGTGCGTTCGGTGCTGGAGCAGGACTCGAGCATCCCCCCGCGCTGGATCATCACGATCATCCCGAGTGTGCCGAAGGAAGAGCCCAAGCAGCTGCGGCCGACCTCACGCGTGCGTCCGTTCTCCGAAGACTATTTCTGAGCGCGATCGGGTTCCAAGGCTTTTGCAAGTCTTGTCTCAAGTCTGCCTCAAGTCTTGGCCGTGCTGCCGCCCGGCGGCGCAAGACAAGGACCTCAATCGATCGAATGCATCAGCGCCGCGCGGACAAGGTCCGCGGTGTTGCGCGCGCCGAGCTTGCGCATCGCCTCGGCGCGATGGCTCTCGAACGTGCGCGGGCTGATCTGCATCCGCAGCGCACCCTGCTTGTTCGAATAACCCTCGCTGATCAGCCTCAGTACCTCGCGCTCGCGCTTGGTCAGCCGCTTCTGACCCAAGTTCGAGACTTCGGGGCCCTTGATGTGCGCCGGCTGCGGCGTGCGGCCGACCTTCGCTTCCACACTCCCAGTCAAGGACGACTGGGAGAAGTCGCCCTTGTGAGTTCCGGCAAGCTGCTTGACCAGGCCACAAACGCGCTCGGTTTGCGCCAGCGCATTCTCCACCACCCGCTGCAAATAGGCGCGGTCGCCAGAGACCGGGGCGAGCTGATCGCTGTGATGTTTGATCTCGCCCATGTAGAGCAGGAGCGCCGTCAGGGGACCGTTGAGCTCGCGGGCGATGGCGGCGGCCATCTCGTCGGCCGCCTTGGCGCGGGCAGCGTTGAGCCGGACGAAGTCGCGCTCTTCAGGCGGAGAAGCGCTGCTTTCGTACCAATCCGACGGCCGCGAATCAGCGGCCGTATCATTCTGTGACTCCATGTCACTCGTTTATCGGAACCCGGGGTCATCTGTGGTTAACTTTTTGCTCCGTAAGACTACGGTGATCTTGTCAGTTTTGTGCTAAAACGCCGGCATCGGCACAATTTATGCTTGCACAGCAAGCCGCCGCACTACGCCAGGGTTGATAATCCACCCGCATCGCCGGAAGACGGGCGAAGGTCGTCTTAACGATCACCGCAATGCCGGACGCCCGCCGCCCCCGGATTTTACGGATAAATTAACGGCGATTTGCTTCTCTAGTCGCAATTAAGAGCGCGCAAATGCCTCCTCGCATTGGACCGGCAGGCCTGCGGGAATCGCTGCGGAAGATTGCGTGCCATGAACGAGGTCAATCAACTATCGGAATTCCTGCAGAAGCTGACGCCGCTATCGCGCAGCTGTCTGCTCAGCGAACTCGAGCGGCTCGAGCTGTGCGGCATCGACATGCCGGGCTCGTCCGAGGTCCAGGCCAAATTGCGAGCCGAGTTTCGAAAGGACGGGTCGAGCCAGGCGCGTGCCACCAGTCCCTCGCGCTATTTCTTTGCGCCGATCGAGCTGCTGCTGATCGACGGCGCACCCGAACACGCGAATGCGGGACGGATTTCGCGCAACACGCTCACCCCGATCTGGGAATGGATCTGCCGCGACCTGCTGCCGACCATGGCGCGCGACTACATCAAGGCGATCAACGATCAGGTCGCGGCCAACAATCCCAAGGAAGTGCTGAAGGTCGCATCGACCTTCCAGACCAAGGTGGTGAAGGTTCTCGAAAACATCCTGGCTTCGCCCGACGGCGCCGAGCAGGCGCGAAGCAAGCTCGCACAATACACGGCGTCGCGCACCGCCTTCGACGACGTGGCGAAGGTACTGCACGTGCTGCGCGCCGGCGATGCGCTGCGGAAGTTCAACGACAAGCTGCCCGAGAACATCGCGAAATTCGACGACGGCCAGGTCGCGCAGATCACCGCGCAACTCGACGCCTTCAAGAAATCCCACCCGCAGGCGCTGCCCTTTGCGCTGGCGCTGCTGGCGAGGCGGCTGAAGACATCGTGGCAATTGGTGCGCCTCGCCACCAAGCCAGCGGCCAGCAAGAGCGCCGCCGACGTCAGCGCCACGCCCTATGCTTGCGTCGTCCCGATGGTGCTGGACCGGCTCGACGACAAGCGCCTCGCGCTTCGCGTCGCACTTCGCAACAACCGCGTCCTCGTTGCGCGCGACCTCCTCGCCGAGATCTACGATACCGAATATGCGCTCAAGGTCCGCATCGACGGCCTCGACCAGTCCGAATGGGGCATCCGGCTCCAGCACCTGATGGACGCGATCGCGGCGCTGGTGTCCGCCGAGGTCAGCCGCTTCCCCTCCAATGTCGGCCACATTCTCGGCTCGCGCCGTCTGCGCAGTCACGACACGCTCGGCGGCAAGCTCAGCTATCTGGCCTGGAAGGGCCGCGACGCGATTGAGGATGGCGCAGCGGCGTTTCGCAAACTGATCGGGCAAAGCTGACGGTCGCCGGCGCTAGCGCGGCGGGCGGGGCAAGCTGAGGAAGCGGTCGAGAAACCGCCCCGACAGCACGAACCTGAACCACCACAATATCATACGTCGCGTCGTCATTGCCGCGATCCTCGCCAGCCCCCGGCTGCACCGACACTATTAGTGCAGGTGCAGCAATGCCGATGTGAGGTGCTTCACATTTCGCTTCGGCGGGGCCGGGCCGGGACCCGGGGGTGGATGGAACCGCCGTGCCGGTTTGGAAGTTTTTTCGTCAAAACAACTTCATCAACAGCCGGGGCGCAGCAGGATCAAAAGGCTCCGTCATGTCCCTGTCCCAGGTCGACCCCGTTTCGCTGCCAGACAGCGAGCATCAGTTGCAACTGCGCCGCGCCGTGATTGCCTCCACCATCGGCACGGCGATCGAGTGGTACGATTTCTTTCTTTATTCGACCGTCACTGGCCTCGTTTTCGCAAAGCTCTTTTTTCCGCATTCCGACCCTCGGGTCGGCACGCTGGAAGCGTTTGCGATCTATGCCGTCGGCTTTGTTGCGCGCCCGGTAGGCGCCGCCATTTTCGGCCACTATGGCGACCGCATCGGGCGCAAATCGACGTTGATAGCCACGCTGCTTCTGATGGGCTTCGCGACTTTCGCGGTGGCGCTGGTCCCAACCTATGAAAGCATCGGCATCTGGGGCGCGGTGATCCTCACGGTGCTGCGCTTCACTCAAGGCGTCGGCGTTGGCGGCGAATGGGGCGGCTCGGTGCTGATGTCGATGGAATGGGCCCGCAACGATCATTCGCGCGGGCTGATCGCCTCATGGCCGCAATTCGGCGTGCCCTGCGGTCTGTTTCTCGCAAATCTCGCGGTGCTGGCCTTCAGCCAGATGTCCGGCGAACAGTTCCTGTCATGGGGCTGGCGCATCCCGTTCGCGCTAAGCCTCATTCTGGTCGGCGTCGGCCTTTACATCCGGCTCGGCATTCTGGAGACGCCGGTGTTCGCCCGGCTGATCGCGGAGCGCAAGGTCGAGCGTACGCCGATGCTCCAGGTGATGAAGGAGCATCCGAAGGAGATTCTGCTCTCGGCCTTTGCCCGCATGGCCGAGCAGGCGCCGTTCTACATCTTCACGGCGTTCATCTTTTCCTATGGCATCGGCACGCTGCACGTTTCGCGCGACTTCCTGCTCACCGCGGTGCTCTCGGCGTCCGTGCTGTCCTTCGTCTCGATCCCCGTGTTCGGCCATCTGTCCGACCGCATCGGACGCAAGAACATGTACTTGATCGGCGCCGTCGTGACCGGCGTGTTCGGCTTCATCTATTTCCGCATGCTCGACACCGGCTCGCACCCGATCATCTTCTTCGCCATCATCCTGTCACTGATCCCGCATGACATGATGTACGGACCGCAGGCCGCACTGATCGCGGAGAGCTTCACCGGGCGGCTTCGCTACAGCGGCGCTTCGCTCGGCTATCAGCTCGCCTCCGTGATTGCCGGCGGTCCGGCGCCCCTGATCGCGGCATGGCTGTTCGGCACTTTCCATTCGGCGACGGCAATAGCAGCCTATGTCGCGCTCTGCGCTGTGATCTCCGTGGTCGCGACCGCCGCGATGACCGATTATACCGGCAAGAACATTTCGGGCGAATACAGAACGGACTGATACGGCAACAAAGAAGAGATAAGTCTCGCCATCCTTTGAGGGCCTCCGCTGCGCTCAGGCACATCAGGGGTGACGATGGTCGATTGGTACTTGCGGATCAAGAGCACCGGATGGACTGGTGAAAAAGGGAGTTCGCTTATGCGATCGGGCAGACGAATGTTGACGGTGTTTGCGCTGGTCGCGGTAGCGCTGACGCTGACGGCAGCGACGATGGCACAGACCGCGCCGCCACCGGGCGACGCCGCACCGACGGCGGACAATGCCGTTCTACTCACCGTGTTCTTCAAGCACGATCAGTCGCGACCGCTGAATGAGCTGAACGTGCAACTGGAGAAGCAGGGCTACTATAAATCCTTCCCGCCGCCCGGCGTGGAGGTCGTGAGCTGGTACGTGATGATGGGCATCGGTCAGGTGATCACGCTGCGCCTGCCGGCGTCGCGGCTGCGCGAGGTCAACCGCATCATCGAGGACACCGCCTGGGGTCCCTACCGCACTGAGTTCTATCCGACCTACGACTACAAAGCGGTCGGCATGGCCCAGCACGACAAGGCCACCGGCAAGTGATACCGGCGTTATTGAATTGGGCAAAACGCGCGCGGCTTCGTCCAATTGCAGGACATCGGCTGCGCTCATGCATGCCCCTCGTCCTGCCGGAAATTGTAAAGATTGCCGCGCCGCTGCGCGCAAAACGCCGACAAGTGTGAAGCCTTCCTCAAGAATATCCGGACAATTTTACACATGATGGGGGCTTTAACGTTACCCGAATAATTCAACAATCGACTGACGCTCTCCATATTTGAAACCGTTCACGCCGGTAACACCAGCGTCACGGAACGGGAGTTGTGTGAGATGGACGATGGGATTGTTGAACTCGCTGCGCGAAGGACCGTCACCTTCGGACGGCGAAAGGTGACGCCGCGCGCCTGCGTCGCCGACGGCAAGCGCCATCTGCGCGCGTTTCTCGCCGAGGTGCTCGAGGATCTCGGCTTCGTCACCACCGAATGCGGCAGTGCGGACGAGCTGCAGGCGGTGCTGACAAACGAACTGCCGGACCTGATCCTGCTCGGCATCGCTCCGGACGGCATCGAGCCGGGAAGGTTTCTGGAGACGCTGGTGCGCGAAGCTTTTGACGGCAAAGTTCTGGCGGTCGGCGCCCGCGAGTCGATCATCGTCAAGGCTGTGCAGCAGGTCGGCGAGGAATATGGGCTTGCGATGCTGCCGCCGCTCACCACGCCCTTCGCAGCTGAGACACTGCGCGAGCGTGTCACGATGCTGCTGCCGGAGGAGCCGGCGCCGAGCCCGGCCGTGCATGTCGGCGAGGCCCTGCATGCGGGCTGGCTCGAGCTCTGGTATCAGTCCAAGATCGATGCGCGCACGCTGGTCCGCTGCGGCGCGGAGGCGCTGGTGCGGATGCGGCATCCGACCTGGGGCGTGGTGCCGCCCGCCTATTTCATTCCCGAGCCGCACGACCCGCACTTCCGCGACCTGTCGGAGTTCGTGATCGAGCGCGCCATGCAGGACTGGCACTACCTGCTGGAGCGGCAGAGCCCGGTCGATCTCTCGATCAACCTTCCCGCGCCTTACCTGAAGCAGCCGCAGGCCGTGCGCGAGCTCTGCCGCCGCGTGCCGACGCATCCGGCTTTCGGCGGACTGACGATCGAGATCGCCAGCGAGGAGGCGATCCGCGACATCGAATTTCTCACCGAGGCCGCACGCGAAATGCGCTTCCACAATATCGGCCTGTCGATCGACAATCTCGGCGCCAACTGGCCGGAGCTGATGGGTCTGGACAAAATTCCGTTTATGAAGCTGAAGGCTGACCGGCAATTCGTCACCGGCTGCGGCGATGACCGCCTCAAGCGAACGGTGTGCCGCCACATCGTCGAGCTCGCCCAGAGCTACGGCGTGCTCACCATTGCCGAGGGCGTCGAGAGCCGCGCCGACCTCGTGTCGGCGAACGAGCTCGGCTTCGACCTCGTGCAGGGCTTTCTGTTCGGCAAGCCGATGCCGCTGAAGAAATTTGCGAGGAGCACGCTGACGCGGACGGTGATCGAGTGATGTCGTTCGCGGGCCGTAAATTACGCTGTTGCCGCGCGCACATCCGTCGTCGACCGCATGAAGCTCGCCTCCCCACCCGGGCTGCGTGCCTCGGCCTGCTCGGCGTGGAGCGCGAAACCGCTCGCGCCGGAATCCTCAAGCCCCGCGCGGAGCTGCATGCTCGGAATCAGGTAATCGCCGCTATTTTGGCGTCGATAAGGAATGGGCGGGGTCGTCGCAAGCGTTCTCATCCTCCCGCGCAAACGTTCCGCAATCGCCTGAAAACCGGCTTTGTCGAGTTTGTCGGCCTTATAGACTACGAACGGCGGAAGGACGTCATATCCGGGATAATAGAGAATGCCGTGATTGATCGGGAACAGCAGGTCGTCGATCGGCCCGTTGACTCCGCGGGCCGAATAATGCTCCTGCCAGCCGCCGGCCGTCACGATCAGCATCGCGCGTTTGCCGGCTAGCGTGCCCTCGCCGTAACGGTCGCCCCACCGCTTGTCGCTGTGCTCGCCGACACCATACGCGAAACCGTAGGCGAACACGCGGTCGACCCAGCCCTTGAGGATCGCCGGCATGCTGAACCACCACAACGGGAATTGCAGGATCAGGACGTCCGCCCACAGCAGCTTCTCGATCTCAGCCTTGACGTCATCGGTCAGTGTGCCGGACTCGAACGCCTGCTTGGAGGCAGCGGCGGGCGCAAGCCGCGCCTCCGTCGGCAGCGACGGGAAGTCGGCGCGATCGACGTCCGATTTCCAACTCTGCGCGTAAAGGTCTGACACCCGCACCTCGTGGCCCTGGGCCTCGAGCTCTCTAACGGCAACAACGCGGAGCGAGGCGTTGAGGGAGCGCGGTTCGGGATGAGCAGAGACGATCAACACTTTCATATCAGCACCATGGGTTTGATGATTTCCCCGGACCAGGTAGCGCGCCCCATCGCAATTCGGTAGATGTGGACAATGGATAGGATCGTGCCGGAAAATGGATAAATCGAACGTGACGCTCGAACGCATGCGCAGCTTCGTGCGGGTCGCCGAGCGGGGCAGCCTGTCCGCAATTGCACGTGAGCTTGGTCTCGGCCAATCGACGGTGACGCGGCACATTCGGGAGTTGGAGCAAGCCGTCGGCGTGCCGCTGCTCACGCGGACCACGCGCAGTGTGAGAATGACGGAGGAGGGGCGCCGCTTCTACGCCGACTGCGTACAGATCCTGCGCCTAGTCGAGCAGGCGGGCGACGAGGCGCGCAGCACGCGCGGCGGGCCCGCCGGAACTGTACGCGTCTCCTGCACCGCGGCCTTTGGCGTGCTCCACGTCAGCCGTTTCATCTTCGCCTTTCAGGACCGTTATCCGGACGTCGCGGTGGATCTCAGCCTGACGGACGAGCGGATCGACCTTGTGCGGGAAGGTGTCGATGTTGCCCTGCGTCTGGGACCGCTTACCGACAGCTCGATGAAGCTCAAGCGGTTTGGTCAGTCGCGGCGGGTGCTTGTGGCCGCACCGGACTATCTGGCCTCGCGCGGCAGGCCCACGCGCCCGCAGGACCTCGCCAGTCACGAGGGTGTCAGGATGTCCAACATCGCCGGCAGCGACGTGCTCGTGCTGCACGGGCGCCGCGGCGGTCGCCATGTAGTCCCGTTCGCCGGGCGATTGCGCGTGGATCACGGGCTTGCCGCACGTGAGGCGCTCGGGGCCGGTCGCGGTATTGCGCCTGCCCATCTTTGGCTCGTCGGGGACCTTCTTGCCGCCGGCAGACTCGAGCTCGTGCTTCCAGACTACGCGCCGCCTTCCGTTCCGCTCAACATGCTGATTGTGCCGGAGCGGTCCGGCATCGCGCGGGTGCGGCTGCTGGTCGATTTTCTCGCCAAGGAGATCGCGCGGCTGCCGGGAATTGAAAACCCGCAGCCGGGCAGGAGGTAAGGCCCCATCAATTCGTCCTCAAGCAAACCGCCGCGCGACGACGACGCAGACCACCACAAGCGCGGTCGCAGCGATCATGCTCCATGCGACCGGCTCGTGCAGAAGCAAGCCGGCGAGCGCCAGACCGAAGAACGGCTGCAGCTGTTGCAACTGACCTACGCGCGCGATGCCGCCGGTCGCGAGCCCGCGGTACCAGAAGATGAAGCCGACAAACATGCTGAAGATCGAGACGTAGGCGAGCCCGATCCAGGCAGGGACGCTGACGCCGGCCCATGTCGAGGGCCAGGTCCAAACCGCGACCGGCACCATCAACGGCAGTGCCAGCAACAGCGCCCAGGAGATCACCTGCCAGCCGCCGAGGCGACGCGACAGCGCGGCACCTTCGGCATAGCCGAGTCCGCACAGCACGATCGCGGCCACCATCAGCAGGTCACCGGTGACTGACGCGGTGCCGTCGTTGGTCAGCGCGAAACCGGCCACCGTGGCGCTGCCGAGAACCGCGAACAGCCAGAACAGCGGCTGCGGCCGCTCGCCCCCACGCAACACCCCGAACACCGCGGTCGACAGCGGCAGCAGGCCGATGAAGACGATCGAATGCGCAGAGGTGATGTGCTGGAGGGCGAGCGCCGTCAGCAGGGGAAAGCCGATGACGACCCCGAGCGAGACGATGGCAAGCGACGCAAGATCGTTGCGCTCGGGCCGCGCCTGACGGAGCAGGCCGAGCACAGCCGCTCCTAGCAGCGCGGCGATGACGGCGCGGGCCGAGGTCAGGAATAGCGCGGAGAAGCCGCCCACCGCGACACGCGTTGCCGGCAGCGAAGCGCTGAAGATGATGACGCCCAAAAGGCCATTCGGGAGCCCGTTACTCCAACCACCGCCCGCGGATTGCATGTCGCCTCGCTATTTTCGGGCGGCGATCCTCGCCCCGAACCGGTAGCAAAACCAGCAACAATTCAGTACAATCTGGCAAAATTGTATTGGTATGGAAGGCAGTACAGCTTGGACGGCGAGGCGCGAATGAAGGGGCGGGGCGGAACGCGGACCATCGACGTGATCAGCGCGATCCGCGCCAAGATCGCGGGCCGCGCACTCGGTGCCGGCGACCGCCTGCCGTCGATCCGCAGCCTTGCGGCGAGCATGACCGTTTCACCCTCCACTGTGGTGGAAGCCTATGACCGCCTCGCCGCCGAAGGCCTGATCCGCGCCCGTCGCGGCGCGGGCTTCTATGTGTCGCCGACGGTCATGCCGCCGCTCGCGCTTGCGGAGGTCGAGCCGCGCCGCGACCGGGCGGTCGATCCATTCTGGGTGTCGCGGCAGTCGCTCGATGCCGACGACGCGGTGCCAAAGCCCGGCTGCGGCTGGCTGCCGCCGGACTGGATGCCGGAGGCGGCATTGCGCCGTGCCGTGCGCGCGCTCGCGCGCGCCGATGCGAGCTTGCTGACCGACTATGGCAGCACGCGGGGTGCGCCGGCGCTGCGCCGGCTGCTGCTCGCGCGCCTCACTGAAGACGCGATCGAGGCGTCGATCGACCAGCTCATGCTGACGGGCTCGGGCACGCAGGCAACCGATCTCGTTTGCCGCTTTCTGCTCCGCCCCGGCGATACGGTACTAGTCGACGATCCCTGCTATTTCAATTTTCGCGCGCTGCTGTGCGCGCATCAGGTGAAAATCCTCGGCGTGCCCTACACGCCGTCAGGCCCGGACGTCGCGCGCTTCGAAGCGATCCTCGCCAGCGAACGGCCGCGGCTCTACATCACCAATTCAGCGCTGCACAATCCGACTGGCGCGACGCTGTCGCTTCCGATCGCACACCGGCTGCTCACCGCGGCCGCGGCGCACGACTTGACCATCATCGAGGACGATATCTTCGGCGATTTCGAGCCGGAGCGCTCGCCGCGTCTTGCCGCGCTAGACGGTCTAGCCCGCGTGATCCGCATCGGCAGTTTCTCCAAGACGCTGTCGGCCTCGGTGCGCTGCGGCTATATCGCCGCGCGCGCCGACTGGATCGAGCACCTCATCGACCTCCAGGTCGCAACCAGTTTTGGTGGCCCCAGCCCGGTCGCGACCGCAATCATCGCAGGCGTCCTGGCCGGCGGCAGCTATCGCAAGCACATGGACGAGCTCAGGCATAGGCTTACGCGGGCGCGGCGCGAGGTCGCGCGCAAGCTACAAGGCCTGGGACTCGAGCCCTGGCTGATGCCGCGCGGCGGCTTCTTTCTCTGGTGCCGTCTTCCCGATGGGCAGGATGCCACGCAGGTTGCGCGCGCCGCTTTGCGTGAGGATGTCGTGCTGGCGCCGGGCAACGTGTTCAGCGTGTCGGAGACGGCAACGAGCTTCCTGCGCTTCAACGTGGCGCAATCGAACGATCCGCGGATGTGGGACGTGATGCGGCGGGCGTTGAAGGCGCGGGCCGAATGATCCGCCGCTAATACCAGGGCTCCTCATAGACCGGCTGGCCGTCGAGCAGCAGCCGCTTGATGGCGGCGCGCCCGGACGGCAGCACGGAAGCGACCACGCGCAGCTTTTGCTGGTTGCGAGCCTGCTCCAGCTTCTTGCCCTCGCCTTCGGGCACAAAATAGCTTTCCAGGCCGTAGCGGATCGTCAGCTTGTCGCAGAAGGCGCGCCCGGCCGAGCCACAGGACGTACCGTAGGCGAGGTGGCCGCGGATCAGCACTTCGGGAGCCGTCACCGGCACGGGTTCGGCATGCACCGAGACCGCCTCGTACAGACCGTTGGCATTGGGCGCGAGCTTGACGAACATGACGGGATTGCGTTCGGCGGCCGGCTGGCCGGCGAGCGCGCCTGCCGGCAATTGCGAGATGTCGTAGCGGAGCACGACATAGTCGCCGCGCAGGAGATCGCGGGGATCGACCGGCTGCGTCTGCAAGGTCACCTCAAGGCCGCCGCGCAGGATCTGCGTGCGGTCGGCAACCATCAGGATCAACAGCGCGCATTGAACCAGGATGGCGACACCGAACAGCACGGCTTTCGGGATGCGCTGCCAGAGCGCGATAAGGGGGCCGGCGGCCTTGATCATTTGTCGGCCCTCGGCAGCGCGCGATTGAGCGCGGTCGCAACTGCAACAGTGACAACGCCGGCTGCGGCAAGGAAGGCCGAGCGGCGCAGCAGCGAGCCATTCAACGCCCAGGTGATGCCCGCGATGACACCGGCGATGCCGAGCCAGCCGGCGACGACTCGCGGACGCACCTCGTCAAGCATGCCGGAGACGACAAGGCACAGCATCGCGCCAAGCAGGGCCGCGTAAGCAAGCCAGGGCTCGCCCGACGAAGACGCCGGCCAGATCGGCGCCGCGACCAGGACGAGCCCGATCGCACATCCTGCAACGCCTTCACCGACCCGGTTAGTGATCTTGGCGGACACAAACGCGAGGATCGCACCCATAACCCCGCACGGGATCGCCCAAAGCGGCTGGGTTGGAGCAGAGCCGGCCCGAATGCGGATGATGTCGTCGACCGTTATCACCTCCAGGCCGGCGACAACGGCCAGCGCGAACGCGCCGTAGATCGACAGCACGGTCCCCAGGCGGAGCGCTCTCTGCAAGGGCGCTGCGGCGATCGCGAGCCCGCCGCCGAACAGCAAGGCCGCGCCGTTCGCAAGCACGAAGGCTGGCTGAACACCGCCGGATTCGAAACGAAGCGACGAGGCGATCCACCACGGCAACACCGCGAGCGCGACGAGGTGAGCGGCCACGCGCGAATTCCACGCGAACGCGAGAGCGGCGGCGACGAGCCAGACTGCCGCGAACGGCAGGTGCAAGACATCCGGCGCGTCGTAGCTGCGCATGCAGGTCCAGATGCAGGCCGCCACGAGCCCCACCGCGAGCGCGCCGCGCGAGCCGATCAACAGCGCTGTAGCGAGCGCGCCGATCGACCACAGCAGCATGCCGCCGGCAAAGTCCTCGCCCAGATGGTACATCTGGCCGACCAGCGCGATGCCTGCGCCGAAGATGATCGCACCGATGCTCGCACAGAGATCGGCGAGAACGGTGCGGCCCGTAGCCGCGAACCACGCTCCGAGGCCGCCGGCAACGACCATGCCGGCAATCAGCATCGCCAGCCGCAGCAGCCGCGCGATCTCGGTCCAGTGCGCCGCGACGAAGGCGAGGAAGGCGGCCGCGATCAAGAGGCCACCGACGATCGCGACGACCACCGCGATGTTGATGCCGGGCGAGAGCGGCGGCAGCGCATTGCGGATACCCGCTGCGGCCGCCGGCGCGATCACGCCATCGGCTTCCCATTGCGCAAGATCAGCTTCGAGGCGCTGCCGGTAGGTCTTGTCGAACATCGTCGTGGGTCACCTGTCTCCCGGCCGGCCGGCGGGATGTTGTTGGTCGGACCGCGACGGTAGCAGGTTCAACCTGTCACCGCTCTGCGGGGCCCTTCCGCGACCGGACAACAAAAAGATGGAAAACAACCCCATGCACAGTAGGCGGCGGCTGCAAGATCAATGACTTACACGGGCCGGAGTCGTCTGACTCGTCCGGCAAAATTCCGAGAGCGACGCACGCCGGATGACGTCGCGCGTCATTTGACCCGTCGGGCAAAACAGGGGCATGATGCCATCATTGCAAAGCGCCTGATCGGCACGCACGCTGTTGAGCTCATCGAGCGGACGCTGGTGGGCGCCGCTTCCAGCTCGTGTATGACACGCTACCTAGTTCAGGCGCGCTCATGGTCGGGCGCGCCGCACAATTTTTGTGCACTGTCACCGTAACTCATAATTTGTGCACCCGTCGCCGTAATTCCCGAGTATTTCGGTCATCGGTATTCAATCGATTCGCTGCGAACAGATCGGAGATTTGCCGGAGCACCACGTCTGGAAAATCATGTCTTTCTCACAATTCAAGATCCACTTCGTCATGAGGGATTGACCAAGTCGATGAGCGTGACGCTCTTAGCGCCACGCGTATGTGCAACGTAGACATCCTTGAGCGTGCCCCAGCCGTCTTGCCAGTCCGGCGCCCTCAAGACGATCGCGTGGTCGAACTCAAGGCCTTTGACCAGGAGCGTGCTGCCGATGCAGCGATAAGCGTTGCTTCGGCTATGATATTCCGGCGTGCGATCTCGTCCGCGTAGAGGGTCTTGAGGTTGGCACCGGCCTCAAGAAGCGCTTCAAGAATGCACTGAAGGGCACTCACGGACTCTTTGAGCTTGCAGGGAACGCCCGGATTGTTTCCGACGTACTCCAGCAGATCGAACAGCAGGCGTGGCGTTACGCCCTCTCCGTGCTTTTGGCAAAGGGCTCGCCGATCCGCGCGCAGGACGCGCTGGCGCTTGTTGCTGAGAATGTTCTGAAAGAATTGCTTATCGTCGGGGCCGAGCGCGCCGAACACGCGTTTGAAAAAGGCCATAACCGCCTTGGGTGCATTGGCTGCCTCGCCGTCGCAGACGGCACGCACAAGATCTTGAAGGACGCTGAGATCATTTGGTTCCAGCACGCGGAATTGGTGGTTCACCAACGAGGTTTCGACGCCGGCCGGAAGTGGACGCGCCTTGTGGCCGATGACGCACATGCGGCCTTTCTTCTCACGAACGATGCCGATGAGCTTCTTGCTGAGATCACCATAGGTCATAGACCGACGCTCGACGGGCGAATTGCGATAGGACGGCTCGCGATTGGCCCGGAAGTCATCGTGTGAATTCAGAAGCCAATGGCCGAGCTTTTCGTTGCCTGCCTTTATCCAGCGATAGGGCGTTTCAAGTGCGCCGAGATTGGTGCCGAATTCGGCTCGAACGTCGGACCAACCAATCAGCTTTTCGTCACGAAAGCCGAAAATGCCCTGAAGGTCATCACCGAGCACGCGGCACGGCAGCAATCGCTTGAGCTCGACGATGACTGAATGCATCTGGGCAGTACAGTCCTGATACTCGTCGACGATAACGCCGCTGTACGAATTCAGGATGCCCTGCTTGACAAAGTCCTTGTGCAACAGGCTGCACATCCCCGAATAGACATCGGCCCACTCGGCGATATCCACCGGGCCGCGATAGGCGGCGTTGCTCGGATACATTCTGACCCAACCCCAGGACCACCCGGCGATGGTATCGACGTGGTACTTGGCGGGTGCAGTGCAGTGCGTGTGGAAACGCTGCCGCAACGCATCCACGCCGGCATGTGTGTGGGTCAAGACGAGCTGTCGGCCGTCGCAGAACGCACCGACGCTCTTGACGATAGCCTCGGTCTTTCCCCAGCCGGCTGGTGCTTCTACAAATCCCGACCGGGCGCGCGCCATCGCCTGATAGACAGCCTCACTCATCCGATTGAACCCAATTCCATAGCAACGCCAGTCGCGTTTTGAACACGCCGTCGTCGGGAAGCTTCGGAAGCGCAAATTCAAACGCCTTTCGCGCATACTCCAGGCGCTTGAACCATTTTTGCTGATGCGCCAAATTGCCAAGCACCTTTCTCAACACCCGCGTATCGGACCAACGTCGGGAATCGTTCGCGAGATTGAGCGCCGCGACCCGGGGCTCTCTGGTGATAGCATTGACCATCGACGCGAACTCCATGCTATCGTGATCTTTCGCGATGTTCGTCACCAGCGTGGGGACATGCTGCCACGGCAATTCGGCAAACAACTGATGTTCGGTCGCGTTGCCGGGTGACCCATTCAGTGACGTGGATGCCATCGCGTTTCAGTTTCTCGATATCTTCACGGCTGAGCCGAGGGCCGCGAGCCGTTCCGCATTGGGCTTGATTTTGGAAGCGCCGTCGCAGTTGAAGTAGGCGATGGCGAGGCACCACACTGGCGCGTTGTTCCCATCAAAGCGGAACATGTCATAGGCACGCAGCAATCCGATTTCGGTCACCCCTCGCAAGCGACTATCCGATTGCCAAGGAATGACTCGGCATTGGAGCGTAGAGGGCCTTGAATGCCAGGCACCGTTCCGATGCTCTTGAGGGTCACGATCCCCGCGCTGTCGCGCTTGCAAACCCAAAGCTCATCTCTGGTCGCATCGAGCTCGCGGATCACGGCGGCGGAGTGCGTCGTGGCAAACACCTGTTGCTGCGAGCTCTTGAGCTTAAACAGCAAGCCGCGAATGCGATGTGGCTCCAGGCCGAGTTCGATCTCGTCGATGAGCGATGTTCCTGCCATTATGAAGCTTCATCTGCATCGCGGCACCCACGAGCCGTTTGGACCCGCTGCCTTTGTTGCGGAGGGGAACCTGGCCTTCGTGCAGGGAAATAATCCCAGCGCCGATGGATTGGCGCTGCACATCAATCCTCGGCGTAAGCTCCGCAAGGTTGACGCCCGTTTTGCGCGCCTCAGCACGTATCCCTTCAGCCACGACCGCGCACTGCGCGATGCTCGGGTGGCCGGAGATATCACTCTGGCGCATTTCCCGGGCCAATTCGGACACAACGCCGGGGAGTCCGTCCTTCGAACCCTCGCTGAGGCGGGTCAGAATCGTGTTTCGACCCCATGTGAAGTTGGCGTCAGAGAAGAAATCAAGGCGGCTGAGCCCGATGAATGCGCGGTCTGCAGCATAAATAGGCTTCCGCTCAACCTCATCTCCTTCGTCGCGCCCCTTCACGGCGAACCACTTGGGTTCGAGGCTCTTGTCGACCCGCAGGCTGATTGAAAACGCCGGCTCCGTATCAGGCTCGGGCTTGGGCCCATTCTGGTCCAAGCCGCACTTCGGGCGAATGTGCTTTCTTGAAAGAAGCTCTTGATGTCCGGCACCGCCGGGTCCCATTCGGCGAGCGTGACCTGAATGACGATGTCATCATCAACGACCTGATTGAAAAAATCAGCGTCATCGAACGCGAGCGCCGTGCGCGGCGATAAGGCAAAATCCAATGCCGTCAGAATCGTCGTCTTGCACGCATCACCAGAACCGATGATGCAGTTCAAGTCTCCGGAGACAGTCCAAGCGAGAGATTTGATGCCGCGGAAGTTGCGGATTTCGATATGTCTGATCCTCAAATCGTGCCCCAGCAAAGCGAACTACACACCGGTCGTGATCGGTCATAGCGCGCCCGGAGCGCGCACGCCGAAACTGGATATGCGATCGACGCGACCAGTGGAATCAGGTCGCCGATGCTACTTTACATGGCAATCTGGGGAGGCTGGTGAGGCTCACTCATGCTATCCCGGGGAATCGAAGTGCAAACCTTCGCGGCCGCGCTTGTTCGAAGTCTTACCGGCCTTTCCGGGTCCGGAGACGCCAGGCGGAGCGAGGAAGGAGCTTCCGCCGGCGCCGGATGATGACAGGCTCGACGATCGTGGGTCTCCACCGCGATTCTCCACCGTCTGGTAGGTCTAGGAGCGTGTCTGTTTAGTCGCGGTGTGGCCGCGACGATAACATGACGGCGCTCATCCGGCAGCCAGCGCGAGCTTTCGGAGGTTGTGGGCGGTGCAGATCATCGC
>NZ_JADPKQ010000481.1:0-18648 GCF_023074015.1 Bradyrhizobium sp. 142 | reverse complement strand
TCTCGCGATGACGCCCTTGCGCTTCGCTAACCCTTCGCCGCCATCAGGCTGGGTAAAGGACTTCCACCTCCAAGCTGTCGAACATGCTCGGCACACCAAAGAAAAAGGCCGGGATTGCTCCCGGCCTTTCGTCGCTATGAAGGTGCGTTACTGCAGCGAGGCGCGCTTCGGGGGTTGCGCCGGCCACGACTTGATCAGCGTGTCGTAGTCGACCGTCTCGCCCTTCGGCTTCTCGTTGGCAAGCTTGCGCTGGGGAGCAATCGTGCCGTCCTTCTGGGCCTTGGCGAACCAGTACTCGGCCGTTTCCTTCTTGTGCAGCTTCGGACCGCAGGCACCCTGCACGCCGGACTTCTCCAGGCGTTCCATGACGGAGTCCTGAGCTGCGGCAAGCGAGTCCATCGCGGCTTGCGGCGTCTTCGTACCGGACGACGCATCGCCGATGTTCTGCCACCACAGCTGCGCGAGCTTCGGATAGTCGGGCACGTTGTTGCCGGTCGGGGTCCACTGCACGCGCGCGGGCGAGCGGTAGAACTCGATCAGGCCGCCGAGCTTCGGCGCACGCTCCGTGAACGACTTGTCCCAGATGTCGGATTCACGGATGAAGGTGAGACCGACATGGCTCTTCTTCAGCGACACCGTCTTCGAGACGATGAACTGGAGATAGAGCCAGGCCGCCTTGCGGCGATCCGCGGGTGTCGACTTCAGAAGCGTGAGCGAGCCAGCGTCCTGATAGCCAAGCTTCATGCCTTCCTTCCAGTACGCGCCATGCGGCGACGGAGCCATACGCCATTTCGGCGTACCGTCCGCGTTCATCACGGCGATGCCCGGCTTCACCATGTCGGCGGTGAAGGCGGTGTACCAGAACATCTGCTGGGCGATGTTGCCCTGCGCCGGCACCGGACCGGACTCAGAGAAGGTCATGCCCTGGGCCTGCGGCGGAGCATACTTCTTCATCCAGTCCAGATACTTCGTGATCGAGTAGACCGCGGCCGGGCCGTTGGTGTCGCCACCACGCTCGACCGAGGAGCCGACCGGGCGGCAGCCTTCCATGCGGATGCCCCACTCGTCGACCGGCAGACCGTTCGGAATGCCTTTGTCACCGTTGCCGGCCATCGACAGCCAGGCGTCGGTGAAACGCCAGCCGAGCGAGGGGTCCTTCTTGCCATAATCCATATGGCCGTAGACCTTGACGCCGTTGATCTCCTTGATGTCGTTGGTGAAGAACTCGGCGATGTCCTCATAGGCGGACCAGTTCACGGGCACGCCGAGCTCGTAGCCATACTTGGCCTTGAACTTGGCTTTGTAGTCCGGGTTGGTGAACCAATCGTAGCGGAACCAGTAAAGGTTGGCGAACTGCTGGTCGGGCAGCTGGTAGAGCTTGCCGTCCGGTGCCGTGCCAAAGGACTTGCCGATGAAGTCGTTGACCTCAAGCATGGGGTCGGTGACGTCCTTGCCCTCACCGGTCATGTAGTCCGACAGCGCGATGGTCTGGCCGTAGCGGAAGTGCGTGCCGATCAGATCGGAGTCGTTGATCCAGCCGTCATAGACGTTCTTGCCGGACTGCATCTGGGTCTGCAGCTTCTCGACCACGTCACCTTCCTGGATGATGTCGTGCTTGAGCTTGATGCCGGTAAGTTCGGAGAACGCCTTGGCCAGCGTCTGCGACTCATATTCGTGGGTCGTGATGGTCTCGGAGACGACGTTGATCTCCATGCCCTTGAAGGGCTCGGCGGCCTTGGCAAACCACTCCAGCTCCTTCTTCTGGTCTTCCTTCGACAGCGTCGAGGGCTGGAATTCCGCGATCCACTTCTGGATCGCAGCGTCGTCGGCGGCGCGGACCGGCGCCGAGACGGCAAACGACACCGCGATAAGCGCGGCGGCGCTCGACATCGTTAGAAAACTGCTTTTGGTCAATGGACGTTCCCTTCTCCTAAACTGCCGCATGTTGTTCCTCCGTTGCAGCGACAAACTTTATACAGGCCCGGGTTTGCTCCCGGATCTGGCCGTCCCTTCGCGAGCTAGACCGTGCGAAAAACGAGCACGGCCGTGACCAGCGAAATTCCTGATGCGAGCCACAGGCGCGAAATCTCGATGCCCTCCTCGCCGATTGGTATTGTGGCAAGCGCGTCGGTGCCGATGAAGGCGATCCACAAGAGGTGGATGACCGCGGCCGTGATCAGCGAGATGAACAGGCGGTCGCCCCGGGTGGTCGGGATGCGCAGCACGCCGACACGCTCGGCCTCGGGATAGACCGCGGCAAGCCAGGTCATCACGGCGAGCGTGCAGGCGAGCGCGACGAAGAAGATCGCGGTCGGCAGCGTCCAGGCCATCCATGCGATGGATTCCATGTGCCCTACTCCTTGCGCATGATCTGGTCCGAAAACCGGTTTCCACTTTTCGGGATCATGCGCGCCTCCTAGACCCGGCCGAGCGCGAAGCCGCTCGCGATATAGTTGCGGACGAACCAGATCACGAGGGCGCCAGGAATGATGGTGAGCACGCCTGCGGCAGCTAACAGGCCCCAGTCCATGCCGGCCGCCGACACCGTGCGCGTCATGATCGCCGCGATCGGCTTTGTCTGCACCGAGGTCAGCGTCCGCGCGAGCAGCAGCTCGACCCAGGAGAACATGAAGCAGAAGAAGGCGGCGACGCCGATGCCGCTCGCGATCAGCGGCACCAGGATCTTGATGAAGAAGCGCGGGAAGGAATAGCCGTCGAGGAAGGCGGTCTCGTCGATCTCGCGCGGCACACCGGAGACGAAGCCTTCGAGGATCCACACCGCCAGCGGCACGTTGAAGATGCAGTGCGCAAGTGCGACCGCCCAGGGCGTATCGAACAGCCCGATCGCCGAATAGAGATTGAAGAACGGCAGCGCATAGACCGCCGCCGGCGCCATGCGGTTCGACAGCAGCCAGAAGAACAGGTGCTTGTCGCCGAGGAATCGGTAGCGCGAGAAGGCGTAGGCCGCAGGCAGCGCCACCGAGATCGAGATGATGGTGTTGAGAACGACATATTCCAGCGAGTTGATATAGCCGGAATACCAGCTCTCGTCGGTGAAGATGCGCTTGTAGTGCTGGAGCGTGGGTGCGTGCGGCCACAACGTCATCGTCGAGACGATCTCGGCGTTGGTCTTGAAGCTCATGTTGACGAGCCAGTAGATCGGCAGCAGCAGGAAGATCAGGAACAGCGCCATGATGACGCGCCGGCCGGGAATTGAGTGCATCAGGCCACTCCTTCCTTTGGCTTGAGTGCGGGCACGGGCTTGAGCCCGGCCGAAGCCTTGAAATCGACCACCGGCTCGCTCTCCGCCTGGACTTTGCGTTCGACGCCGGCATTGGTCATGACGGTATAGAATATCCAGCAGACGATCAGGATGATCAGGTTGTAGACCAGCGACAGCGCGGCGGCCTTGCCGAGGTCGAACTGGCCGAGCGCGATCTTGACGAGCTCGATCGACACGAAGGTCGTCGAGTTGCCCGGCCCGCCACCGGTGACGACGAAGGGTTCGGTATAAATCATGAACGAGTCCATGAAGCGCAGCAGCACCGCGATCAGCAGCACCCGGTTCATCTTGGGCAGCTGGATCGCCTTGAACACGGCCCAGCGCGAGGCGCCGTCGATCTGGGCTGCCTGGTAATAGGCTTCCGGGATCGACTTCAGGCCGGCATAGCAGAGCAGCGCGACCAGGCTGGTCCAGTGCCAGACGTCCATGACGATGACGGTGACCCAGGCGTCGATGTCGTTGGAGACGTAATTATAGTCGATGCCGATGGCGTTGAGGACATAGCCGAGCAGGCCGATGTCGGGGCGGCCGAAAATCTGCCAGATCGTGCCGACCACGTTCCACGGAATCAGCAGCGGCAGTGCGAGGATGACGAGACAGGCCGCCACCGTCCAACCCTGGCGCGGCATCGACAACGCGACGACGATGCCGAGCGGCACCTCGATGGCAAGGATCACCAGCGAGAAGAACAGATTGCGCCCGAGCGAGGCCAGGAAGCGGCCGCCGAGATCGGTCGAGGGATCGAGCAATTCCTTGAACCAGCCGACGCCGTTCCAGAAGAACTGGTTGTTTCCGAAGGTGTCCTGCATCGAATAGTTCACCACCGTCATCAGCGGCAGCACCGCCGAGAAGGCGACGACCAGGAACACCGGCGCTACCAGAAACCAGGCTTTTTGGTTGACGGTCTTGTCCATCAGGCGGCTCCCTCCACCAGAAGACTGTCGGCATAGACGTGGACGTGCGACGGATCGAATTTCAGCCCGGCCGTTCCGTCCGAACTGGTGAAGCCGGCCGGCGAGCGCGCCGCGAGCCTGGCATCGCCGACGCGGACGCGCGCGAAGCGGATGCGGCCGAGATCGTCGATGCGATCGATCTTCGCGGTCAGCAGGCCGGGTGCCGGCGTGACCGCATCGACGAATTCCGGACGCACGCCGATCTCGATCTTCGCGCCCGCCGGCAGGCTGTCATAGCTGCGGTTGAGCGCAATGACATGGCCGCCGATCCGCGCCTCGCGTCCCCTCACCTCGGCCGGCAGGATGTTCATGCCGGGCGAGCCGATGAAATAGCCGACGAAGGTGTGCGCCGGTTTGTCGAACAGCTCGGCCGGCGTGCCGCTCTGCACCACCCGGCCGTCATGCATGACGACCACGGTATCGGCGAATGTCAGCGCCTCGGTCTGGTCGTGGGTGACGTAGATCATGGTGAGGTCGAGCTCACGATGCAGCGCCTTCAGCTTCGAGCGGAGCTGCCATTTCAGCTCGGGATCGATTACCGTCAGGGGCTCGTCAAACAGCACGGCGGCAACGTCGGAGCGGACGAGACCGCGGCCGAGCGAGATCTTCTGCTTGGCGTCGGCGGTGAGGCGCGTGGCCTTGCGATTGAGATAGGGTTCGAGATCGAGCAGG
This sequence comes from Bradyrhizobium sp. 142, assembly GCF_023074015.1. Lineage (NCBI taxonomy): Bacteria > Pseudomonadati > Pseudomonadota > Alphaproteobacteria > Hyphomicrobiales > Nitrobacteraceae > Bradyrhizobium > Bradyrhizobium sp. 142. Next base: position 13,740 of record NZ_JADPKQ010000481.1, on the reverse strand, counting down.
CGGCCGATCTCGGCGACGCGCTTGTCGATCTCGGCCCTTGGCACGCCGCGATTCTTCAACGGAAACGCCAGGTTCTGCCCCACCGTCATGGTGTCGTAGATCACCGGAAACTGGAACACCTGAGCGATGTTGCGCTTCTGGGTTGACAGCGGTGTGATGTCGTCGCCGTCGAACAGGATTCTTCCGCGGGACGGCGTGATGATGCCGGAAATGACGTTGAGCAGCGTGGTCTTGCCGCAGCCGGACGGCCCTAGCAGCGCATAGGCGCCGCCCTGCCGCCAGGTCATGGTCACCGGTTTCAGCGCAAAGCTGTCCTGCGGCGCATCATTGCCGCCGTAGGAGTGGGCGAGGTCGACGAGGTCAATGCGGGCCATGGCGCATCCCCCTCAAGAATTGCCCGGTGCCGCGACCAGCCGGTCGGCAGCATCGAAGACAAAAATGTCGTTGGGATCGAGCACGGCATCGATAGTCTGGCCGGGCTCGAACTCGTGCACGCCGTGCAGCACCGCGACCCAATTCGATCCATCGCGGGTCAAATGCACGAAACTCTCCGAACCGGTGATCTCCGTCACCGTCACCGTGGCATGGAAGGCATGGCGGTCAGTCTCGCCATTGGCGAGCGCAAGCTGATGCGCACGAAAACCGACGCGATAGGCGCCGTCGGCCAGCGACGAATAGAGACCAGATGCCGGCGCGGCGATGCCTCCCGCATATTGCACGGAGCCATTCTTCTTCTCGATGCCGACGAGGTTGAGCGGCGGATCGGAGAACACCTGCGCAACCCGCAGCGTCTGCGGCCGGCGGTAGACGTTGGGCGTCTCGCCGATCTGGAGCGCCCGGCCCTCCCACATGCAGACCGTGTTGCCGCCGAGCAGCAGCGCCTCGGTCGGCTCCGTGGTGGCATAGACGAAGATCGCGCCGGACGCCTCGAAGATGCGCGGCAGCTCGGTCCGCAGCTCCTCGCGCAGCTTATAATCGAGATTGGCGAGCGGCTCGTCGAGCAGCACGAGATCTGCGCCCTTGACCAGCGCGCGCGCGATCGCGGTGCGCTGCTGCTGGCCGCCGGAGAGTTGGAGCGGGGTGCGCTTCAGGAACGGCTCGAGCCTGAGCAGCCTGGCGGCTTCCACCACACGCTTCTCGATCTCCGCGCGTGGCTTGCCCTGCACACGTAGCGGCGAGGCAATGTTCTCATAGACCGTGAGCGATGGGTAATTGATGAATTGCTGGTAGACCATCGCCACCGAACGCTGGCGCACATCGGCGCCGGTGACGTCCTTGCTGTCAACCAGCACCTTGCCCGTGGTCGGCTTGTCGAGGCCGGCGAGCAGCCGCATGATCGAGGTCTTGCCGGACAGCGTCGGCCCGAGCAGCACGTTGAGCGTGCCGCTCTCGAGCGTCAGCGAGACGTCGCGAATATGCGGAACTCCCTCGACGGAGCGCGTCACGTGATCGAGCGTCACGGTCATGAGCGTCCTCCTGCTTCCAGCAGGGGATTTTGCGACACGGTGTGGGTTGCAATCCAGTCGTCCAGGCCCGCGATCTCGTCAGCAGATAGTCGCAGGCCGAGCTTGGAACGGCGCCAGACGATGTCCTCGGCCGTCACGGCCCATTCGTTGGCCATGAGGTAGCGAACCTCGCGCTCGGTCAGCGTCGCGCCGAAGGGCTGGCCAAGATCGGCCGCCGATTTGGCATCGCCGAGCAGCTTGATGGCACGGGTGCCATAGGCGCGGGCCAGACGCCGCGCGTGCTCGTGGCTGAGGAAGGGATAGCTGCGCTGGAGCTCCGCAATCAGGCCATCGACATCGGACACACCCATGTCGCCGCCGGGCAGCGGCCATTTGCCGGTCCAGCCCTCGCGTGCCTTGGCGCTGCGAAGATGTGGCGCGAGCCGCTCCAGCGCCTCTTCGGCGAGGCGGCGATAGGTCGTGATCTTGCCGCCGTAGATCGACAGCAGCGGCGCGCCGCCGGGCGTGTCGAGCTCGAACACGTAGTCGCGGGTGGCGGCCTTGGCTTCGCTGGCGCCGTCGTCATAGAGCGGCCGCACGCCGGAATAGGTCCAGACCACATCCTCTGAAGTCACGGGCTTGGCCAGATATTCGCTGGCGGCAGCGCAGAGATAATCGATCTCCTCGGGTGTCGCCTTCACCTTGGAGGGATCGCCGTCATAGTCGCGGTCGGTGGTGCCGATCAACGTGAAATCGTCCTGATAGGGGATGACGAAGATGATGCGGCCATCCGCGTTCTGGAACATGTAGGCGCGGTCGTGGTCATAGAGCTTCTTGACCACGATGTGCGAGCCCTGCACCAGGCGCACCTTGGCCTTGGCATTGAGGCCGGCGCCGCGGCCGAGCACGTCCTCGACCCAGGGTCCGCCGGCATTGACCAACGCACGAGCCTGGATCGACGAGCGGGCACCGGTCAGGGTGTCGACCATGCTCACGGTCCAGGTGCCGTCGGCCTGGCGGATCTCGCTGGCGCGGGTGCGGGTGCGGATCTCGGCGCCCTTGTCGGCGGCATCGCGCGCGTTGAGCACGACGAGGCGGGCGTCATCGACGAAACAGTCGGAATATTCGAAGGCGCGGGTGTAGCGATTGGGGATCAGCGGACGACCGACCTCGTCACGTCTGAGGTCGACGGAACGGGTCGCCGGCAACAGATGCCGCCCGCCGATGTGATCATAGAGGAACAGGCCGAGCCGCAGCAGCCAGGCCGGGCGCAGCCCCGCGTGATGCGGCAAGACAAATCGCAGGGGACGGATGATGTGGGGCGCGATGCCCCAAAGAATCTCGCGCTCGATCAGTGCCTCGCGGACCAGACGAAACTCGTAATATTCGAGATAGCGCAGGCCGCCGTGCACGAGCTTGGTCGACCAGGACGACGTCCCGCTGGCCAGATCGTTCATTTCACACAGGAAAACGCTGTTGCCGCGGCCCACTGCGTCGCGCGCGATGCCGCAGCCGTTAACACCGCCTCCGATAATGGCGAGGTCGAAAATACGGTCCAACAGACGCATCCCCCGGCGGCCGCTCGTTCCGTCGAGCGGTTACTTTCGTTTTTGATTAGATCACAGCGAAAAACGAAAGCAAGATGAAAGAGAGGAGAAAGGAAGCGAAAGTTGGAACTTTTTGGTGGGCAACCCGGCGCAGAAATCGGCAGACGGACGGATAGATCTAAAGGGCAAAGATCGCATCGAAGGCAGCGTAGGCGCGACCGCGCTGTGCAAGAGCCTGAAAGTAGCAACGTATCTACATATGTTGCGCGTACCCGTTACGAGCGCAAGCAATGGCCACCACCCTCACCAGCCGAGAGTTCAATCAGGATACGAGTGGCGCCAAGAAGGCGGCATCCGACGGCCCCGTCTTCATTACAGACCGTGGTCGCCCGGCGCATGTCCTGCTGACGATCGAGGACTATTTGCGTCTGACCGGCGGGCACATGAGTCTCGCCGAGGCGTTGGCGCAGGAGGCGTTGGCGCAGACGGACGCTGAGTTTGATTTCAACCCGCCTCGCCTTGAGGGCGGGATCTTCAAGCCCGCCGATCTCGACTGATGTTTCTGCTGGACACCAATGTCATTTCCGAACTGAGGCGGCCAGACAAAGCTGATCGCAATGTCGTCGCATGGGCAAACGCGATCCCTGCGGCGAGCTTCTTCATGTCCGCTATCTCGATTCTGGAAATCGAACTTGGCGCGCGCCTGATCGGGCGCAAAGACGCAGCGCAAGGTGCTGTCCTGCGTACTTGGATCGACAGTCAAATTCTGGCTCGGTTCGAGGATCGAGTCCTCGCCGTTGATACGGCCGTCGCGCAGCGCTGTGCGCAACTTCACGTTCCCAACCCGCGAGCCGAACGCAACGCTCTCATCGCCGCGACCGCGCTTGTTCACGGCCTGACCGTCGTTACGCGCAATGTGGTGGATTTCGAACCTACGGGCGTGATGCTGATCAATCCTTGGGAACGACCAGCAGGGTAGGACGCCCGTCTATCGCAGGCGTACCACCGAATCAGGATCCTGCGGCGGCTCAGCCGCCGCATCCTCGACCTCGGTCACCGCCTTCGGCATCGCTTCGACCACCTCGATGCCCTTGCTGTGGCAGATGGTGGCGAGGCGCTCGGGCAATTCCTGGTCGGTCACGAAGGTCTGGATCTGGCTGATGTGGGCGATCCGCACCGGCGCGCTGCGGCGGAGCTTGGTCGAGTCCGCGACCAGCATGACGCTGCGGGCGTTGGCGATGATGGCCTGGGCCACCTGCACCTCGCGATAGTCGAAGTCGAGCAGCGCGCCCTCCTCGTCGATGGCGGAGGCGCCGATGATGGCGTAGTCGACCTTGAACTGGCCGATCAGCTGCGTCGCGGTCGAGCCGACCACGGCACCGTCGGCGCGCCGCACCGTGCCGCCGGCGACCACCACTTCGATGCGGGGATGGCGGTAGAGCAGCATGGCGACGTTGAGATTGTTGGTGATGACGAGCAGATCCTCATGCGAGGTCAGCGCGCTCGCGACCTCCTCCGTCGTGGTGCCGATGTTGATGAACAGCGAGCAGCCGTTCGGGATCAGCGACGCGGCCGCAGCGCCAATCGCCTTCTTCTCCTCCGCGGCGACGAAACGGCGCGCCTCATAGGCGAGATTCTCGACGCCCGAGGCGATGATGGCGCCGCCATGGATGCGGGTCAGCGAGCGGCGTTCGCAGAGATCGTTGAGATCCTTGCGAATGGTCTGCGCCGAGACCTCGAAGCGGCGCGCGAGCTCCTCGACCATCACCCGGCCCGAGGCGCGCGCGATGTTGAGGATTTCGGCTTGGCGATGGGTCAGTCCGGTCACGGCGAAGGCCCCAACTCAGGAAAGATGCATGGTGCGGCGGTTCGCGCGGCCCGTCAATGCAGGAGCCGATCACGGTTAATAAATGAGGCCCTTCACCACGCCATGGCAATGGCGAGGCGAGCAAGCAGCTCCGGATCGTCGTAGGCGCTGGCCGAGGCGACCGCGCCGGCGGCAACAAGGTCGGCGTGGCCGAGGGTCGTCCGCATGCCTATGGTCGGTATTCCTGCAGCCGCAGCCGATTGAACCCCGGAAGGGGAATCCTCGAACGCGATCGAGGCCTGCGCGCTGGCGCCGACGAAGCGCAGGCCTTCCTGATAGGGCAGCGGATGCGGCTTGCCATGCGGCAGCTCATCGCCGATCACGATCGCCTTGAAGCGATGCGTGATGCCCAGGCCCGACAGTAGCAACTCGGCGTTCAGGCGCGGCGCGTTGGTGACGGCGACCATGGGAATGCCGGCCGCGTCCGCGAGGTCGAGCAGCGTCATCAGCCCCGGCAAAGGCTCGATCCGCCCGGCGACCAGATTGCGAAAAGTCAGTTCCTTCTCGTCCATGACGGCCGCGCGGAATGCCGGCGATTCCGCCGGCAGAAATCGCTCCCCGATCGAGGCGTTGGAGAAGCCCTGAATCTCCCGCTTGAAACGCGCTTCGTCGACCACATGACCGCGCGGTCCAAACACCCGATTGAACGCCTCGCGGTGAAGGGCATCGGTATCGGCAAGCGTGCCGTCGATATCGAACAGCAATGCCTTGCCTGCGGCCTGCATCATTTCCGTGTTTCCCCTGCGCGCTGCTCATCAATGCGCGAGACGTATCAATACGCGCCGAGATGCGCAATGCAGCGCTTGCATAAGCCCGACGTCCCCCTCGACAAACGCAAACGCGGCTGCAACACTTGGTGCAAGATCAAAAAGGAGGAAACATGATCAACCGGCGCGACCTTTCCATCTCAGGTCTGGCTCTCTCGACCCTGGCCCTCTCCGCACTTGCTTTGGCGACCCCGGCCCTGGCAGCCTCGGCGGACGAAGAAGCCGTAGCGAAAAAAGTCGAGGCCTTCCGCCTGGCTCAGATCGCAGCCGACCCCAAGGCGCTCGGCGCACTCTGCGCCGACGAAGTGAGCTACAGCCATTCCAGCGGCAAGGTCGAGGACAAGGCGACCTTCATCGCCAATGCCACCGACGGAAAATCGAAATTCCTGTCGATTGAATATCAGGACCGGACCATCAAGGTCGTCGGCCCCGCCGCGATCGTGCGCTTCCACTGGGTCGCAGAACAGGAAATGGCAGCCGATGGGAAGAAAGTGCCGACCAACCTTCACATCCTGATGAACTGGCAGAAGCAGGGCGACGACTGGAAGCTGCTCTCGCGCTCCGCGACGAAGCTGTGATGATTCCTACCCTCTCGCCCTGTGGGAGAGGGTGGCTCGCAGCGGCGAGGCGGGTGAGGGGTTCTCTCCGCGAGTGGGCCCCTCACAGTTGAATTTGCCGAGATAATCCCTCATCCGGCGCTTCGCACCACCTTCTCCCACAAGGGGAGAAGGGAAGGCAGTGTTCGCGGCAAAAGATTCCGAGTTCGCATTGCGCGCGCCGGAATGACGAGCGGTGGCACCTACGCCGCTTCCTCCACCTCTCCGTTAGCCAGCTTGCGCGCCGCGCGCTCGGCTTCGCGGGCGTTGCGGAAGAGCTGGCCTTCGAGACGGTTGAAACGTGGGGAGGAGGCGAAGAAGCAGTAGCCCCCCTGAGAGCGAACGACGATACCTGCGGTCTGCGAATCGACTTCGATGATGTAGCTGTCCGGCATGGTCCGTGGATTCCTCAGTGCGGGCAAACAACGACACTCTCGCCCAAAGGTTCCTGGGCATTTGAGGCCGTTTCCACCCCGAATCGACAGGCAATTGGGTACGCCGGGACCTCATCCGTTTTATGACTTGTTCTTGGCGAAGACGCGACGGCTGCGGACGCAGCGCGGTCAGGTCGGGATCCGCGTATCGCTCTGGCTGATTGCCTGCGGACGACCGTGGTCGTCGATCGAGACGTAGGTAAAATTTCCGTCGGTGACGAGGAACGGATGCGCTTCCCTGCGCCGCAGCGCCCAGGCTTCGAGATGTATGGTGAGCGAGGTGCGCCCCACACGCACGAGGTTGGCGTAGACGGAGACGAGATCGCCGACATAGACCGCCTTGCGAAAATTCATCGCCTCGATCGCGACCGTCACCGTGCGCGACTTCGCGACTTTCGAGGCGAACACGCCGCCGCCGACGTCCATCTGGCTGAGCAGCCAGCCGCCGAAGATGTCGCCGTTCGCGTTGGTGTCAGCCGGCATCGCCAGCGTGCGGATGCAGAGATCGCCGCTCGGCCCGGTGTGCCCTTGTTCGCTCATGCCTCTCTCACTTGCAATTGCTCACTTGAAATTGTCCCAGCCAGGATCTGGCGCGAACCGGCCGCCGAATCTCTCGGCCAGTGCGCGCAGCGTGGATACGACATTCTCCACGCCACGTGCACGCGCATAGTTCAGCGGGCCGCCCCGGAATGGCGCGTAGCCGGTGCCGAAAATCATGGCGCCGTCGACCGCATCGGGATCGTCGACAATACCTTCGCGCAGCGCGGCCACGCAGACGTTGGACATCGGCAGCACCAAGCGGTCGATCATCTGGTCGGTGACACGTGGGCCGGTCTCGGGCAACGGCGCCTTCTCCGCCTTGCCGCCCTTCCAGACGTAGAAGCCCTTGCCGGTCTTGCGGCCGAGTTCGCCCTTGGCGACTTTCTCGCGCAGCCAGGCCGGCGTCGGCGGCAAGAGATCGCCGAACCTGGTGCGGAGCATGTCGCCGACATCAAGACAAATATCGAGCCCGACCTGGTCGGCGAGTTCGATCGGCCCCATCGGCATGCCGAACTGTTCGGCCGCCGCATCGATCAGCCGCTGGTCGATCCTCTCGTCCAGCATCACCATCGCCTCCAGCATGTAGGGCGTAAGCGCCCGGTTGACGAGGAAGCCGGGCGAACTCTTCACGGGCAGCGGCAGGCGCTCGATCGCGCCGACGAAGGCGAGCGCCTGCTTCAACACCTCAAGATCATTACCGTCATGGCTGACGACCTCGACCAGTTGCAGCCGCGACACCGGGTTGAAGAAGTGCAGACCGACGAGGCGCTCCGGCCGCCCCAGCGTCGTGCGCAGATCCTGGAGCGGGATGCTCGATGTGTTGGTCGCAAGAATCGCGCCCTGTTTCATCCGGGGCTCGAGGCCGGCATAGACCTTCTGCTTCAGCTCGAGCTTTTCTGGCACCGCCTCGATGATGAGATCGGCATTGCGAACGCCCTCGCCGTCCATGTCGGGGATCAGGCGATCGAGCGCGTCGCGCACCTCGGTGGGTTTGCGGATGATCTTGCCATAGAGCTCGGCCGCGCGCTTCACCGCGCTGGCGATCGGCTCAGCCTTCATGTCGGCGAGTGAGACGCGCATCCCCTGGCTCGCGCACCACGCCGCGATATCGCCGCCCATGGCACCGGCGCCGATGACGTGGACCTGCTTGATCGTGTTACCGCTGCCGGCGGCCTTCTTCATCTGCTCGCGCAGGAAGAACACCCGGATCAGATTTTGCGCAGTGGACGTTACCGTCAGCTTGGCGAACGAGCCCTGCTCGGCCCTGAGCATCGCGGCTTTGCTGCCGCCATGCGTCTCCCAGAGATCGATCAACGCGAAAGGCGCTGGATAGTGCTCGCGGGATGCCGCCTTCGCCGCTTCGCTGCGCATGCGCTTGGCCAGAAGCCCGCGCACGGGTCCGAAATTCGCCGCGCGAGTCAAAAGACCCGGCCGCGCCCGCTTCAGGCGGCCAAACAGCGCGTCCTTCACCGCATTGCGGACGTGCCGTTCCTGCGTCACGGTATCGACAAGGCCTATCGATCTGGCACGGCGCGCATCGATGGTGCGGCCGGTCAGCATCAGGGCCATCGACTGCGTCGGATTGACCAGCGCGGTGAAACGCGCGGTGCCGCCGAGGCCCGGATGCAGGCCCAGCATCACCTCCGGGAAGCCGAATCGCGCGCCGTCGATGGCGATGCGCGACTGGCAGGCAAGCGCGACCTCGAGCCCGCCGCCGAGGCAGAAGCCGTGGATGACCGCGACCGTCGGCAGCTTCAGCGCTTCCAGATGATCGACCACCGCATGCGCGGCGCGGATGCGCGTCTCCACCATTGCGGAATCGCCGGCGCCGCGGAATTCATTGACGTCTGCGCCGGCGATGAAGCCGGACGGCTTTGCCGAACGGATCACGAGGCCGGCAGGACGCTCGGTCTCGATCGCCGCAAGCACGGCGTCGAACTCCTCCAACACGTCGGAGGATAGCGTGTTGGTGCTTGTCTCGGCGCGGTCGAACAGCAGCCAGGCGACACCGTCGGCATCGCGCGTCAGCTTGAAGTGGCGGTAGGGGCTGTCGGCCGCAAGCTGAGGCCCAAGCGTCAGCACGCGATCGCCAAATGCGGTCATGATCTTCGAGTCCATGGTCACACCGCCTCGATCAGCATGGCGCCGCCGAGCCCGCCGCCGATGCATTCGGTGGCAACCCCACGCCGCGTGCCAAGCCGCCTCATGGCGTTGACCAGATGCAGCACGATGCGGTTGCCGGACGTGCCGACGGGATGGCCGAGCGAGATGGCGCCGCCATCGACGTTGAGCCTGTCGCGGTCGATCTCGCCGGCGGCGCCGTCGAGCCCGAGGATCTCGCGGCAGAACTTGTCGTCGTTCCAGGCGGCGAGACAGCCCAGCACCTGGGTGGCAAAGGCTTCGTTCAGCTCCCAGGTCTCGACGTCCTTGATGGTGAGATTGTTGCGCGCAAGCAGCGGCGTCGCGGACATCACCGGGCCGAGCCCCATGATGCCCGGATCGAGCGCAGCCCAGTTGCTGTCAACGATGACTGCCTTCGGCGTCAATCCGTGCTTTGCCACCGCCTCGTCGGAGGCGAGGATCACCCAGGAAGCGCCGTCGGTGATCTGCGAGGAATTGCCGGCGGTGACCTGGCCCCAGGGGCGCTCGAACACCGGCTTCAGTTTTGCCAGCGTCTCGGACGAAGAGTCGGGCCGAACGCCATCGTCATGGTCGAAGAACTTGCCGTCCCGGGAGAACGCCGTCTCGACCTCACCCTTCAGAAATCCTTCCACCTGCGCATGTGCGAGCCGACGATGGCTCTCGGCGGCATAGGCATCCGATTGCGCGCGCGTAATGCCGAAGAGATGGCCGACGACCTCCGCGGTCTGACCCATGTTCAAATCCGTGACGGGATCGGTGAGCCCACGCTCGAGGCCGATGATCGGCTTGAGATAGCGCGGCCGCAACTTGAGGGCCGCGGCAAGCTTTGCCGCCATGCTCTTGGCGGTGGCAAGGCCGGCGAACCAGCGGACGCCGGAGTTCGGCCAGACCAGCGGCGCGTGGCTCAAAGCCTCGGTGCCGCCGGCGAGGATCATGTCGGCGTGGCCCTCGCGGATGTAGCGGTAGCCGGTGTCGATCGACTGCATGCCGGAGCCGCAATTGATCTGCACCGTGAAGGCGACCATGTCCTCGCCCATGCCGAGCCTGAGCGCGGCGACGCGGGCCGGATTCATCTCGTCCGCGATGACGTTGACGCAGCCGAGAATGACCTGGTCGAAGGCGGTGGGCGCAAATGGCTGGCGCGCCAGCAGCGGCCGGCCGCATTGCACGGCGAGATCGACCGGCGTGAACGGCCCGGGCCCCGAGCGTGCTTTTAGAAACGGCGTTCGGCTGCCGTCGACGATGAAAACCGGTCGTGCCATCAGCTCGCCGCCCTCTGTTCACCGAGTTCCTGGAAGAACTGATGCACGCCTGCGGTTTTCTTGTAAATCGGCGACAGCGCCTCCGGCGCAAAATCATCGACCTCGATCACTTTTGTGACGGCCTCACGGGCCGCCGCAAGCTGCTCGCCTTCGGCCTGCGTGATCACGCCCTTGGCTACGGCCTCGTTCCAGTCGCCCAGATGCGCCGCGCGCATCCGTTTGGCGATGGCATCGGTGCTTGCAACCAGCTTGAACGCGCGCTCCAGCCGCGCGAAGCCGCCGTCGTCATCGACATAAGCAAGATCGAGCGTGAGGCGCTCGCGCGCGGCCGACGGCTCGAGCACGAGGCTTGCGCATTGGTGCACGACGCGGTCGCTTGGGCCGAGCACGCGGGCGCCGAAGGGCTGCACCACGAGCTTGAGGAAGCCGGCAACGAAACGGTTGGGCAAATTGGCAAGGATTTCGGCGAACCTGTTCTCGATAGTCCTGAAGCCGGTCGCCATGCACCATTCCAGCGCGGCAAAATCCTCCTTCTGCCGTCCCTCGTCGTGCCAGCGCTTCAGCACCGCCGAGAGCAGGTAGAGCTCGGAAAGGATGTCGCCGAAGCGCGCCGACAGCGTCTCCTTGCGCTTGAGCGCGCCGCCGAGCGTGAGCAGCGCCATGTCGGCGCAGAGTGCGAACGCAGCCGAATAGCGCGACAGTTGGCGATAGAATGGCGTCGCCTCGCCGGCGTCCGGCGCCGGCGCAAAAGCACCAGATGTCCAGCTCCGGCCGAAGGCGCGGAACAACGTCCGAAAACTGTGGCCGACATGTTTCCAGAATGCCTTGTCGAATGCGGCGAGCCCGCGCGCGCGGTCGGTGTCGGCCAGCGCGTTCATCTCGTCGAGCAGATAGGGATGGGCGCGGATAGCGCCCTGCCCGAACACGATGAGATTGCGGGTCAGGATATTGGCGCCTTCCACGGTGATGCCGACCGGCACGGCGCGGTGCAGATTGCCGAGATAGTTTTGCGGCCCGTCGATCACCGCCTTGCCGCCATGGATGTCCATGGCGTCGTCGACCGCGGTTCGCATCCGCTCGGTCGCGTGCAGCTTCATGATGCCGGCGATGACGGCGGGATGAACCCCGGCATTCAGTGCGGCGCAAGTGAGCCGCCGCGCCGCATCGAGCTGGTAGGCGGTGGCGACGATGCGCGCCAGCGGCTCCTCGACGCCCTCGAACTTGGAGATGGAGATGCCGAACTGCTCGCGAATGCGGGCATAGGCACCGGTGGTGCGCGCGGCATAGGCAGCGCCGGCGGCCGATAAAGATGGCAGCGAAATGCCGCGGCCGGCGGCAAGCGCCGTCATCAGCATCTTCCAGCCTTGCCCTAATCGTTCCTGGCCGCCGATGACGTGGTCGAGCGGAATGAAGACGTCGCGGCCCCAATTCGGGCCGTTCTGAAACACCTGCATCGACGGCAAATGGCGTTTTCCGATCTCGACACCGGGAAGGTTGGTCGGGATCAGCGCCACGCTGATGCCGAGCTCCTCCTGATCGCCCACCAATTGATCGGGATCATAGGCTTTGAACGCAAGACCAAGCAGCGTCGCGACGGGGCCGAGCGTGATGTAGCGCTTGTGCCAGTTGAGCCTGAGGCCGATGACTTCGCGGCCTTCGAAATTCCCCTTGCAGATGATACCGGTGTCGACCATCGAGGCAGCATCGGAGCCGGCTTCCGGACTGGTGAGGCCGAAGCAGGGAATGTCGCGGCCATCGGCCAGCCGCGGTAGCCAACGCTCCTGCTGCTCTCTGGTGCCGAAGCGCATCAGGAGTTCGCCAGGGCCGAGCGAGTTCGGCACCATCACGGTGACTGCGGCGGCGATCGAGCGGGTCGAGATCTTGCGCACCACTTCCGAATGCGCATAGGGCGAGAAGCCAAGGCCGCCAAATTCCTTCGGAATGATCATGCCGAAGAATTTCTCGCGCTTGACGAAGTGCCAGACGTCCTGCGGCAGGTCGCGCAACTCCCAAAAGATCTTCCACTCGTCGAGCATGGCGCAGAGCTCATCGACCGGGCCGTTGAGGAAGGCCTGCTCCTCGTCGGTCAGTTTCGCCGGCGCAACGTCCAGCAGTTTCGACCAGTCCGGATTGCCGGTGAAGAGATCGGCGTCCCACCAGACGTCGCCGGCCTCCAGCGCCTCGCGCTCGGTGTCGGACATCGCCGGCAAGACGCCGCGTGCCCAGGAAAAGATCGGTTTCGTGAGAGTGTCGCGGCGGAAGCTCATGGCTGACCTCATGCATCGGCGCGGTTGTCGGGCATTTTAGCGGAAAGTGGCTGGAGGAAGTGAACACTTCGCCGGCAAAATTGACGCGGCCGGGCGGCCCCGGACCATAACGGTCGGGGTGCGGTGGCAGTTCCGGCAGGGGAAATGGGGCTGAATGTCTCGCCGCAGTCATTCCGGGGCACGCGGAGCGTGAACTATGATGCGCAATTGCGCATCTGAGAAACCGTCGCGCGGCAGCGTTGGTCGATGAATGGATTCCGGGTTCGCGCCTTCCGTTGGCGCGCCCCGGAATAACGATGGAGGGAGGGAGAGGCGCCGGCCTAGCATTACAGTTGCTTTGTTTGCAGACTTCTGAATCCATGGGCAACCATGATTCGAATGTCGTGGGCGCGGGCCGCGTCGGTTGAGGAGACGCTTGCGTTGTGGGCGGCGTCGCTTCGAGAGATCAAGAAACGGATACGTCCGTTGTTCACGCAAGAGCGTGTTGCGACGAATGCAGGCTTGTTCCTGGAAGGTCTGCTCGGAGATGAGCAGCGCAAGACCGGCTGGATGCGCGCGGAGGCGGCTGGCGATCCTGGCCCATGGCGGCAGCAGGCAATTCTGGGTCGTGGAGATTGGGACGCGGATGCCCTGCGCGATATCGTGCGCGACTATGTCATCGAGCATTTGGCGGATGACGATGCGGTGCTGGTGATCGACGAGACCGGCTTTCTCAAGCAGGGCAAAGCGTCATGCGGAGTGGCGCGGCAATACACTGGTTCGGCAGGGAAGATTACGAACTGCCAGATCGGCGTCTTCGCTACCTACGTTTCGCGTCATGGTCATGCGTTCATCGATCGCGCGTTGTATCTTCCGAAGGAATGGACCGACGAT
>NZ_JADPKQ010000469.1:0-18671 GCF_023074015.1 Bradyrhizobium sp. 142 | reverse complement strand
TCGTCTGCTCATCGTCTCTCCTGATTCGCGGGCCTATCGTGCCCGTCGTCAGGCAGAAACTCCACTTAACGTCCTGTGCAGATTTCCGGAGCCGGCTCTAAACAACAACTCCGACTGCCATCGCGATATAGCCTGAGATTGGCACATCGACGCCATCTGCGAGCCTCCAGCCCAGATAGGCAACAACACAGGTGGCAAGCAAAAGCGATACCAGCACAATCAAAATGATCCATGAGGCAACGCCCAGGCGCGCCGACATAGTCGGCTCATTCATGCTGCGGTCCCTGCTTCCTATGCTCCTCATCGAACAATCCTCCCGGCATTTTGCCCGCGCGGTTGAGCCACTTCTGCTTCACTTCGCCGGCCCTCCCATCCCGCTTCGGTAATGCCGCGGCGACACGCATCAATCCACCAACGTCAGGACAACCGCGGCACTCCACAAATAATGAACGCCCGCTTCTTTCTGTCCATCCGACGATCGGAAGATCTCGCTCACATCAACGTATGACTGATCGGGGCTAAATGTATGAGTGAATCCCGCGCGCTCTGTCCGCTAAGACGTATGTAATCGCCTTAGAGATGTCCGTTATTCAGATTGAGCTGAAGCCCCGCCTTCAAGTTTCGGAGGATGCCATGTCGACCCTTTCCTTTGCTGCTGAACAGAACGCCAAAGCCAGCCTTCGCCCGTCTCGGCAAGGGATCCGGCGGGCAGCGCTCGCGCTTGCCGTAGTGCTCGGCCTCACCGGAACCGCTTATTTCGGTCACTACTACCTCACCACCGGCCGTTATCTGGAAACGACCGACGACGCCTATGTCAAAGCAGACTCGACAATCATCGCACCGAAAATCTCCGGATACATTTCCGAGGTACTTGTTGCCGACAACGAGCAGGTTGCGGCCGGCCAGCCTCTGGCTCGAATCGACGACCGCGACTTCAAGACCGCGCTGAACCAGGCCAAGGCTGACGTTGCGGCCTCGGCAGCCGCGGTGAAGAACCTCGACGCGCAGATCGAATTGCAGGAGCCGCTGATCCAGCAGCAGGCGGCGGAGGTCGATGCGTCCGAGGCCAATCTGAAGTTCGCACAGGAAGAACGCACCCGTTACGACGGGCTGATGAAGTCGGGTTCAGGCACCGTGCAACGCGCGCAACAGACCGATGCCGCCTTGCGTGCGCAGGCCGCTCAATTGCAGCAGGGCAGGTCAGGTCTGATCGCCGCCAACAAAAAGGTCGAAGTACTGTCAACCGAGCGTGCCAGGGCGGTCGCGCAGCTCGACCATGCCCGCGCCCTCGAGCAGCAGGCGGTCCTGAATTTGTCTTATACGCAGGTGACCGCGCCCGTGGACGGTACGGTCGGCGCGCGCTCCCTCCGGGTGGGACAATATGTGCAGGCCGGAACCCAGCTGATGGCGGTTGTGCCACTGGATGCGGTCTATGTCGTCGCCAATTTCAAGGAGACCCAGCTCACTCATATGCGCAACGATCAACCGGTGGATCTGTACGTCGATAGCTTTCAGTCGACGAGGCTGAAGGGTCATGTCAACAGCTTGGCGCCCGCGAGCGGCCTGGAATTTACGCTGCTGCCGCCCGACAACGCGACTGGTAACTTCACGAAGATTGTGCAGCGCGTGCCAGTCAAGATCGTGCTCGACGATCCGAGCCTGAAAGGCCTACTGCGCCCGGGCATGTCGGCTGTGCCGACTGTCAACACCAAATCGGCCGCGGTCGCCAAGCGCGAGGCTGAGAAGCGGCTCGCCTCGGGCGGCCCCTAGTCCGGATCTGAGCGAATGCGCCCTCGCACGCGAGCAGACAATGATGACCACACTGCAAACTAAAGTCGACATCAGTTCTGCCAGCGAAGGTGAGCCACCCGTCGTAGCTGCAGCCGCTCCGCCCGTCCCAGTAAAGACCTGGCTCGCGGTGATCGGAGCCACGCTTGGCGCCTTCATGGCAGTGCTCAACATCCAGATCGTTAATGCTTCGCTTGCCAATATTCAGGGCGGTATCGGCGCGGGGATCGATGACGGCGGCTGGATCTCGACCTCCTATTTGATCGCCGAAATCGTGGTGATTCCCCTCAGTGGCTGGCTTGCCCAGGTGTTCTCGATCCGCATTTACCTCCTGACCAACGCCATCCTCTTCCTGGTGTTCTCGGCGGCGTGCGCACTTGCTCAAAACCTGCCGCAGATGATCGCGTTACGTGCCGTGCAGGGGTTCACCGGCGGCGTGCTGATCCCATTGGCGTTCACGCTGATCATCACATTGTTGCCGAAGGCGAAGCAGCCGATCGGCCAGGCGCTGTTTGCGATCTCCGCGACGTTCGCGCCGGCCATCGGACCGACGATCGGCGGCTATCTCACCGAAAACTGGGGCTGGCAATACATCTTCTACGTCAACATCGTGCCGGGTGCGATCATGATCGGCATGCTTTATTTCTCGTTAGAAGCAAAACCGATGAAGCTGTCGCTGCTGCGCGACGGGGACTGGCTGGGCATCGTCACCATGGCGATCGGGCTTGCGGCGCTGCAGACCGTGCTGGAAGAAGGTAACAAGGATGACTGGTTCGGTTCGCCCTTTATCGTGCGCTTCGCCGTCATTGCGGGGATCACGCTGCCGCTGTTCGTCCTCATCGAACTGACCAGCAAGAGACCGCTGCTGAACCTTCGCCTGCTGTTTCGTCGTAATTTCGGCTTCGGCGTTCTCGCGAACTTCCTGCTCGGCGTTGCCTTGTACGGTTCAGTCTACATTCTTCCCGTCTATCTATCGCGTGTCCAGGGCTACAATTCCGAGCAAATCGGCGCGGTACTGGCCTGGACCGGGCTACCGCAGCTTGTGCTGATTCCGCTGGTGCCGCGGTTGATGAAGCACGTCGAGCCGCGCATCATGATTGCCATTGGATTTGGGTTATTCGCCGTTTCCAACTTCATGAACATTTACATGACCAACGACTACGCCGCCGATCAGCTGTTTTGGCCGAACGTGGTCCGCGCCATTGGTCAGGCCCTGATGTTCGCTCCGCTGTCGGCGGTAGCAACTGCGGGGGTTGAGGCCGCCAACGCGGGCTCCGCGTCCGCGTTGTTCAACATGATGCGCCAGCTCGGCGGCGCCATTGGCATTGCCGCACTGCAGACGCTGCTGACCAAACGCGAGCAGTATCACTCCAACGTACTATCACAATCGGTGTCAGTGTTGGAGCAGGCGACCCGCACCCGAATCGAGGAGCTCACGCAATATTTCATGAACCACGGCGTCATTGATGGCGTTGACGCGGCGCACCGCGCCTACGTCGCGATCGGTCATATCGTGCAGAAGCAGGCCTATATCCTTGCCTTCAGCGACACGTTCTACTCACTGGGCGCGGCGCTGATCGTCGCGATGCTGGCGAGTCTCCTGCTCAAGAAGCCGGATCGCCTCGAGGCCGGCGGCGGACATTAGAGAATTTGGAACCAGGATTGCGAACGAGAACTACCATGAAGCGCCGTATAAATTTGTATCAATCCGCACCTCAAGCCATTCCTGAGCATCAACGATCATCCATGCTCTGACGAAGGTTTGCGATGGATCGTCGTGCCACGTTACCAATTGCGACGCTCGTGAAGGGATCCTCGCTTTTCGGCGCACGTGCCGCGCGCCGCGAAACAAAACATTCGCCTTCTCCCTGTGTGAACATGTACTCGGACATGTAGTGCGCGGCTAACCCACCACCGGCCACGATCGTGGTATAATCCAAACGCGCGATGAGCCCGTTTTCGTCGACGTGGAATATCTGATCCGGACAGTGAGTTCTAACCGACCTCGCGAAAAGTGATCTTTAGCCGCCGGCGTATACGTGCCTTGATCGGACACCGGATCTACTTCCTCCGCTTTCGCACTCTCAGTGACAAACATAAATGGAGTATTTAGATAGTTCCAAAGTGCATACCCAGAAAAGAAAGCCAAATGCAGCCTATCCCACTGTGCCAAGCCGAGAAGCCCGCCGATCAGCAGGCCGCCTGACCTTCACACAAGGCCATCATAGAGCTCGCCGTGACCACGCGCATGTCTCAATCAGGCGGTCTTCGTCGTATGCGTACCGCCATGCCCCTCCCGCTGCTGATCTGCCGACGAAGACTGGCGGATGCAATGCAGAGGGTCGAATCGCAAATGATCCAGGCAGCTGGATCGGAGACTATGTTGCTCGGCATGAACGTCTGCTGGCCGCCGGTGATACGATCATCATTGACGGATATTGTACGTCCGCCTGCACCATCATTCTCGGCATCATTCCCTCGCTACAGGATTTCGTCACGCCGAGCGCCGCACTGCTGTTTCGTGCGGCCTACAATCCAGCGCCGCGCGGCTGGAAGCTACTAACCGCGAGGCGCGCTGAGCGTGTGTATTCGCAAGTCAAACAAAATTCAGCGTTGGATCATCAAACTGGCGGACCGACGTCGCACGGAGCGCTACTAGGGGGACACACGCTTGCGGCAATGTATTCACGATGCTGTCAGGTATGAAACAACTGGCTTTCGATGCGCCACGATTAGGCCCCTAATTCGCCAAGCGACGATTGCTCATGAGACTAGTCACAGCGGTCCCGATAATAATATCGCTTCATACTCGCGACGTTTTGGTGATCGATCGCAACTGCTGAGATGGCGATAGACCTTTTGGTCGGCTTTTTCTCTAGTGCGTTTACCACCGCTTGAACGCCCTTGACCCCGATTTCGAAGGCATCCTGGGCGATAATGACGTCGATAATTCCCCGATCGAAGGCAGCTACGACTCCTGGTGTGGGGTCAAATGCAACGATCTTTACGGCGCCCACTTTGTTCATCTGCTGTAGTCCGGTCACTGTCCCTTCGCCGAGTATGCTAACGGTGTCATAAATACCCGCAATTTCGGGGTGGGCAGATAATGCGGCCGTCGTAACTGCCGCAGCCTTGCTTGCGTCGAATCCCGCAAACTCAACAGGAAGCACGGTAATCTTTGGATGACCCTTCATTTCTTCTAGAAACCCCTTCTGCCGCGCGTCTACGCTCGATATTCCAGGCTGAACGTTTACGACGAGGACCATCCCCACATCGTTTACAAGAGCCGCGAGCTTCTGCGCCGCAAGCGCTCCTCCCTGATAGTTGTCAGTCGCGATCTGTGCCACCGCGATCGACGCATCATCGACATGGGTATCAACCTCCGCGATCTGAATGCCTGCGTCCCTCATTTGCCTCAAAGCGGGGATCATTGCCCTGGTATCAACCGGAACTACCAGCGCAGCGTCGGGACGCTGGGCTGTGATCGCATTGAAGATTGACGTTTGCTCTCGCGGATCAAAGTGGTCACCTGCGGTGAAGCTGATTGTTGCGCCCGCCCTTTTTGCTTCCGATTCCGCCCCGCAATACATATGCGTAAAAAATGCTTCGCCTTTCACTGGCCCTACAAAGGAGATCTTGTACGCGTCGTTTGCATGAGCACTCCCCACGGCTAGGGACCCCGCCCATAATGCCAAACCGAAGATCGCACCTCCACCTTTAAGGAATTGCGCTTCTCGTTGAACACCAATAAAACACATGACCAACTCCCTGTTTATCTAAGCGTCGCAATTATGGACGGCGTCGAAGCCCTCGCCTCGACTGATCGACGTAAACGGCCGCGATCAACACAGCACCTACCGCGATCGATTGCCAAAATGACTGCACACCGATGATGATGAATCCATTTTGCAGCACCGCTGGGATCAACACACCGACAAGTGTACCAAACACGCTTCCGGAGCCGCCGAAGACGCTGGTGCCACCGAGCACTACCGAAGCAATCACGTTAAGATTATCGGAAGAATGGCCCGCAATAGTGGTCGTGTTGAACCTCGCGAGTGACATCAATCCAGCGAGACCGGCAAGAGATCCTTGAATAGCGTAGACCTTTATGAGGTGGCGTTCGACGTTAATCCCAGCGCGCCTCGCAGCTTCGATGTTCGAACCCACGGCATAGGTGTGCAGGCCAAACCGCGTGAACCGAAGAAAGAACCAGCCAAGAAACGTTACGATAGCCGCTTGGATGGCAAGCAATGGAACCCCTAGAATTGCACCTATTCCAAGTTCCGTCAGACGCAAGGGCACGCCACGAACATCGACGCCGTTTGTCAAAAGATGCGATGCACCCAGCGCAGCGCCCAACGTGCCCAGGGTCACGATCAATGCAGGCAAGCGAAGTTTGGCGATCAGCAATCCATTAAGAAGACCCCATGCCGCGCCAGCGAGAATGCCCACAACGAGGCCGGCGGCAAGCGAAATCCAGCCCGCATCTTCGCCTCCAATGGCGATCATGATCTTTGCGGCGGCGATTCCGCAAAAGACGAGAACAGATCCGATGGAAAGATCAATCCCGCCGACGATGAGGACGTACGTCATACCCACCGCCATGACTAACAAAGTCGCGCCATCAGTAGCTATGTTTCGAAGGTTGAAAAATGACGCAAACTGCGCTGGCCTGGCAATGGCAAAGGCGCCGGTTAGGAAGACAAGCACCAGAAAGATTGGCAAAGTGTTGGACGATATTATCAGTTTGCGAACATAGGATAACAATGGCAGATCCCGGGCGCGCCTCTCCATGTCGGAATCTCTTGTTGACCCCGGCGGGCGAGAGACAGTCATGCCTGGTTCTCTTGGACGAGAGCGCCGGTCATTGCGGCAACTAGTTCTTCTACAACAGTACTTGTTGTATCGAATTGAGCGACTCGTCGACCGTGCCTGAGCACTTCAATCCGATCGGAGACTGCCAGCACTTCAGGGATATTGTGGCTAATGAGGACAACCGAAATTCCGGTGTCACGCACGCACCGTATAACGTTAAGGAGGCGCTCTCTCTGCCCCACCCCAAGAGCAGCCGTCGGTTCATCCATAAAAACGATCTTGGACGCCCAGGCGACTGATCGTGCAACGGCCACGCCCTGTTGCTGACCGCCCGAGAGGGTACAGACGGCGGCATCCAAATTCACTATATGTCCGCCTAACTCGGCGAAGGCGCGAGCAGCTCGGTCTCGCATGCCTGTCGTATCAAGGACGCCCAGCCTTCCTAACAGCCCGCCGCACATCATTTCTCGCCCAAGAAACAGATTCGCGGCAGGCGTTAGATCAGGTGCTAACGCCAGATTCTGGTAAACTGTTTCGATACCGAGCTGCCGGGCGTTGTGGGGCGACTCGAATGAAACCTGCTTTCCTTCAAGAAGTATTTCGCCTGAATCAGGCCTAGCCACGCCCGACAAACAGTCGACGAGAGTGCTCTTTCCAGCTCCATTGTCGCCAATTAAGGCGACAACCTCTGCCTCACGAACGGAAAAGTTTGCACCTCGCAGTACTTCGATATGCGAGTAGGATTTCCGAATATTCCTGGCTTCTAGAACCAGACTTGCCATCGTCGGCGACCTTATCAATAGCAGCCACATCGCGCTAAGCATATTGTTGCTACGTTCAAAATTGTGTCGGAGAATGCAGCGGATTACAACGCGTGAAAAGGAGACCAAATTCAACCAAAAACAAGCGCAGCAAGTTCACACAACCTTTGTGCGAGAGCAGCCTGATCAAGACGAGTGAGGGGGCCTAGTCTCAATTGCCTACTTCGCCTGATATTCCGTTGGCGACTGAGCCGGACGCGGTCAAAACTTGCTTCGATTCTAACGAAGTCGTGATTGCATTCGCGGAAAGTGTCGCCTGCAGCCGGGGCGACTTCGATCTCGTTGGCTGCCGCGATCGGTTTGACATTCCTGTCGCGGTGGAGTTTGCGGGGTCGGGGCGCAGCCTTTAGGCGCTTGAAGTGTTGCTTTTGCGATGCCTCAAGCCGAATGTAACAAGGCCTGAGAAACTAGATCGGAGGCACGTGCAACGACAAATGAGCCCGCATATCTCGTTAAATGGTGATGGAGGTACTGGGAGTCTCGAAGTGCTGTCGGAGGACGGTGAATGCTCATTATGCCGGCAATCGTGGCTCGATGGAACGGGAATCTCCCGCAGTGTGCTTTTGCAACGCCTGACCGCAGAGCATCCATCGCCTGTAACGGTCAATCGTCTAACACATGAACATGAGCTCAGAGACATTCTCGATCGCCGCTGGGCTGCACGTCCCATTGACCTCGTCCGCGATCGCGGTGCGACAACGCTGGTTCTTGAGGATCCGGGTGGCGAGCCGCTCGAACGCCGTCTTCGGGAGCCGATCGCAACGCCTCAATTTCTCAAGTTCGCTATCGGCCTCGCGTCCGCTCTCCGCCAAGTTCATCACCATGGGCTGGTACACAAAGACCTGAAGCCGGCTCACATCCTGGTCGATGAGACTTCCGGAATTGCATGGCTGACGGGGTTCGGACTTGCATCGCGTCTTCGTCGTGAGCGTCAGGAGCCGCGACCACCAGAATTCATTCTTGGGACGCTCGCTTATATGGCGCCTGAACAAACCGGCAGAATGAACCGGTCGATCGATTCCCGCAGTGACCTGTATGCGCTTGGAACGATCTTTTACCAGATGCTCACGGGCGTTCTGCCATTCACAGCATCAGATCCAATGGAGTGGATCCACTGCCATATCGCTCGACCACCGCTGCCGCCACATGAGCGAATGACAAATGTTCCATTGCCGATTTCTCGCATAGTGATGAAGCTGCTCGCTAAGATGGCGGAAGACCGCTACCAAACCGCGGGTGGTGTTGAGCGCGATCTCCAGCGCTGCCTGACAGAATGGCAGAACGAGGGGCATATCGAAACGTTCTTGCCAGGCGAAACCGACACGTCGGATCGCCTATTGATACCTGAAAAGCTGTACGGACGAGCGAGAGAGATCGAAACCCTACTCTCTATTTTCCAACGCATGGTGGCGGGTAATCGGGCAGAATTGGTGCTCGTTTCGGGCTATTCTGGAATTGGGAAGTCGGCCGTTGTAAACGAGCTTCACAAAGCGCTTGTACCCCCTCGCGGCCTTTTTGCGTCAGGCAAGTTCGATCAATACAAGCGTGACATTCCATACGCTACGTTAGCTCAGGCCTTACAGGGCCTGGTCCGTTCGCTCTTAGGTAAGAGCGATGCAGAACTGAACAACTGGCACGAAGCGTTCGCCGAGGCCTTAGGGTCGCTCGGATCGCTGATAGTGGGCTTAGTTCCTGAACTGAAGGTGATCATAGGGGAACAGCTGCCTGTTCCCGAGCTTTCGCCGCAAGATGCCCAAGCTCGCTTCCACTTAGCGTTTCGACGATTTATCGGGGTCTTCGCGCGACGCGAACATCCTCTCGCTTTATTTCTTGACGACCTGCAATGGCTGGACTTGGCGACACTCGACTTGCTCGAAGACTTACTGCGCCAACCGAACCTACAATATTTGATGTTGGTGGGTGCCTATCGAGACAACGAAGTTGATTCAACTCATCCCCTGATGCGTAAGCTGCACGCGATTCGTCAATCGGAAGGGCCCGTCCACGAAATCACCCTTGCTCCTTTAACACCTACGGATCTGGAAGCTCTATTCGCAGACGCCCTCTCCTGCAGGACGGCGCGCGTGGCGGAGCTCGCACGTGCCGTCCATCAAAGAACAGGCGGCAACCCGTTTTTTGCAATTCAATTTCTTTCTGCCCTTGTCGACGAGAAGCTATTGATGTTTGACAACGCGCGGGCGGAGTGGTCGTGGGATCTGAATAGCATTCATACCAAGAGCTTCACGGACAATGTCGTTGACCACATGGCAGGCAAACTGAACCGTCTGCCTATCAAGACACAAGAGACACTAAAAGAACTTGCTTCTCTAGGAAGCGAAGCTGATTTCGGTACGCTCGCGATCATTCACGGTAGCTCCGAAGAACAGCTGCACCGAGACCTTTGGGACGCGCTCCTTCTCGAATTCATTGCCCGCTCGCAGCATTCTTATAGGTTTGTCCACGACCGCATCCAGGAAGCTGCTTATTCGATGATCCCAGTGAATTTGCGCGCCAAGGCCCATCTAGAAATTGGAAGATTGCTCGTGGCGCGCACTCCGTCAGGAGGGCAGAAACACGCCATCTTTGATATAGTCAATCAACTCAACCGTGGGGCCGCACTGATCACGTCACGAGACGAGGCCGAGCGTCTCGCGGAGTTCAATCTTATGGCTGGCAAGCGCGCAAGGGCCGCAACAGCCTACGTCTCAGCCGCACAGTATTTTCATGCCGGAGCGGCACTCGCAGCAGACGACTGGTGGGAGAGGCGTCACGGGCTCGCCTTCGCCTTGGATTTTCACCGAGCCGAGTGTGAATATCTGATTGGCGACCTTGCTGCTGCCGACAAACGATTGACCAGGCTCGCAGCTCGGGCCATGGACACGGTCGAGCGAGCAGCCGTCGTGGGCTTGTGCATCGATTTGTACACAACTCTTGATCAGATTGATCGGGTGATCGGCGCCTTTCTCGACTACCTCCGTCACCTCGGCATTGAGTGGTCGCCTCATCCAATCGACACTGAAGCGGATCTCGAGTACCGGCGAATTTCGTCGCAGCTTGCAGGTCGTGCGATCGCGGACCTCATCGACCTGCCCCTGATGAGTGATCCTGCATCTCTTGCGACCTTGAACGTGCTCACCAAGATCTATCCGACGGCCATGCTCACCGACAGGAATCTCCTTTCCATGGCTGTGTGTCGCGCAGTCAATCTCAGCCTTGAACAAGGCAATACCGATGCTTCTTGCGTCGCCTACGTGTATTTCGGCGGGGTCGCGGGAGCGCGATTCGCCGACTATGATACTGGGTTTGAATTTGGTCAGCTTGCATTTGGCCTCGTCGAACAGCGTGGCTTAAATCGCTTTCGGGCGCGAACTTACCATTGGCATGCACAGTTTGTGCTCCCTTGGAGGTTTCATCCGAAAGACTGCCGTGAGCTAATACGACGGGCCTTCGACGCGGCAATCGAAACAGGCGACCTACCCGTTGCTGCATATAGTCTTGATTATCTGAATACGAACTCTCTCGCCGCTGGCGAACGCCTGGATCAAGCACAACGGCAGGCTGAAGCCGGCCTCGCGTTCGTCAAGACGAGGCGGTTTGGCCACCAGATTGACATCCACGCAACACAGCTTGGCCTGATCAAGAATCTCCGCGGGCTGACGTACAAATTTGGCTCGCTCGACGATGGAGAGTACAGCGAAGCTCTGGTCGAACAACACTTTACGCCACATCCAGCGGTGTATTGGATTCTGAAACTGCAGGCCCGCTTTCACGCGCGCGACTATGCTTCAGCGCTCGCCGCTGCGGAGAAAGCGCGCCCTAAACTCTGGGCGGTGGGCGCGATGTTTGAAGCGGCGGAATATCACTACTATGCAGCGCTTTCCCACGCAGCGTCTTGCGTTCCCACGTTCCCTAAGCACCAGGATCGTCTGCCTTCGCAGCCGACGGATTTTCAGCGCCACTTCCAGGCACTGGTTGCCCATTGCACACAACTCGAGGCTTGGGCGGAGTATTGCCCCGAAACTTTCGAAAATCGGGCAGCATTGGTCCGCGCCGAGATCGCCCGCATCGAGGGGCGAGAACTCGACGCCGAGCGGCTATACGAACGCGCCATCAGTTCGGCACATGCCGCAGACTTGGTCCAACACGAGGCCATTGCAAGTGAATTTGCGGGGCAATTTTACTTAGCACGCGGCTTTGAGCGCATAGCGAATGCCTGTTTTCGCGATGCCCGTTACTTCTATTCGCGGTGGGGCGCGGATGGCAAGGTGCGGCAACTCGACGAGCTCTATCCGCACTTGCTCGCTCCGAAGGGATCGTATTTGACGAGCTTCATAGGCTCCTCCCTTCAAGATCTGGATACGGCGAGCGTGGTCAAGGCATCTCAAGCCTTATCCAGCGAAATCGTTTTGCCGAAGCTGCTTGAACGGCTCATGACGATCACGATCCAGAACGCAGGAGCAGAGCGTGGCCTTTTGATTTTACCGTCGGGCGGCGATTATGTAATCAGGGCTGAGGCGAAAGCTAACGGAAGCGAGATCGAAGTCGTACTGCGCGAAGAGCAGGTTACTCATGTCAGCTGCCCCGAATCCCTTGTCCGCTATGTCGTGCGTACGCAGGAAAGCGTAATTCTTGGCGATGCGTCCAAACCAAACCTGTTCTCGGGGGACGCCTATCTTCGCGATCGCAACTCCAAGTCGATCTTCTGCGTTCCGCTTGTCAAACAACGGCAGCTGGTCGGGATTCTTCTCCTCGAAAATTCGTTGATTTCACACGCGTTCACGCCAGCCGGGATCGCCGTCCTGGAAATGATGGCGGCACAGGCCGCGATCTCGCTGGAGAACACGCGCCTTTATGGCGAACTGCAAGAACGGGAAACTAAGGTTAGGCGCCTTATCGACTCAAATATAATTGGAATCTTGATCGGGAACCCCGATGGTTGCGTTCAGGAGGCCAACCAAGCTTTTCTCGATATCGTTGGATACGATCAAATGGATCTCGCCGCTGGTCGACTGCGTCGGACAGAGCTAACGCCGGCGGAGTGGCGAGATCGGGACGAGCGGGCTCTATTCGAAATGAGGACGTCCGGAACTACTCAACCATTCGAGAAGGAGTACTTCCGGAAAGACGGCAGTCGTGTGCCGGTGCTGGTCGGAGGCGCAAAGCTGGACCAACGAGGAGATGAAGTTGTCATCTTTGCGGTCGACCTGACCGAGCGCAAGCGCGCCGAAGCGGAATTGGCCCACGCAAACCGCGTTGCGACAATGGGCCAACTGACAGCCTCCATTGCCCACGAAGTCAATCAACCTCTTGCTGCACTGCTTACGAACGCTGAAACCACGGTGCGCTGGCTCGAGCGTCAACCGCCGAATCTGGAAAGAGCGCGGCCATTGATCAATCGTATTATCGATGACGGCAGGCGTGCCGCCGACATTTTGAGCCGGATCCGCGATTTCTCCAAGAAGGCGCCCGCGCGGAGAGAAAATGTAGATATCAATGAAGCAATTCTTGGCATTGTAGGATTAGCGCGTGCGTCAATATCGGACAGTGACGTTTTGATGAAAATAGATTTGGCCGACAATCTACCGCCTATCTTCGGGGACGGGATTCAGCTGCAACAGGTCGTCCTGAACTTGATAACGAATGCTATCGAGGCCATGAGTGAGACCACGGATGCCGCGCCACGTGAGTTGCAGATCAGCACAAATTACATCGAGGCTGCCAACGTACTTGTTGCGGTAGGTGACACGGGACCTGGTCTGCCACAAGCGAACTCTGAAAGGATATTCGAGGCGTTCTACACGACAAAGCCTACCGGTTTAGGGATGGGACTTTCGATTTGCCGCTCGATCATCGAAGCGCATGGCGGTCGGCTCTGGGCAACGCCGAATAAACCTCGAGGAGCAATTGTCTGCTTCTCGTTGTCAGTCGCAGAGAAACCGTCACACCTCAATAGCCCACCGGTTTAGCGTCAGAATCGTAAGCGCGGAGCCGATAGACTGGCTTCAGACTTAGAATGAATGTATGAAGAAGCCTCCGTTTGGATGGGATTGGGCAGCAAAAAGGACGTCCATTTGGACGGGTCATCGTTAGGGCCGGTGAGCCGGCAGGAGGCCCTCGAAGGACCGTCGGGTCGCCATGTGCGTTCGGACGCTGAGAGAGCCCGGATCGTCGCCGAGAGTCTGCTACCAGGTGTTATTCGGCGCCCGATTTGACCTCCGACCGGCGCCGGGTTGACCCCGGCCCGCACTGCTCTTGAACCATTACCAGGATGATCTCACGAGCGGGGTCAATGTTGGGGGCCGATAAGAGTGAAAGTTCGACGCCTATTTTTCACTCGCGTCGAGCGGTCGAGGGGCAGGCGATTGATGGCGCCGGCTCCAAACACAACGCGTGCCGGATAAGCGTCGAAGATGAAAGACTTCATAACAGTCCCCATCTCGTTTTGGGCGCTTGCCCCAAGTGACGCTGGGATAGTGTGAGAGGCGCGGCTAAGCTATCGTCGGGCAGATATGAAGACTACTCCGGGAAAGCACACTGAGGACCTCGACCTGCACGCGCTTCCGGTTCTCGACGTGCTGTTCCGCGAGCGCAGCATCACGCGCGCCGCCGACGCCTTGCGTACTCAGCAGCCAGCCCTGAGCAAGACGCTGGCGCGCTTGCGCGTGTATTTCGACGACCCCCTGTTCGTCCGCGTCGCGCTGCACATGGAGCTAACCGCGAAGGCGCTCGAACTGGAGAAACCGGTTCGGGCACTGCTTGACGGCTCCCAGCGCCTGCGCAGCGAGCAGACCCAGTTCGACGCGTTCCGATCGACACGGGAATGTCGCGTGTCACACTCGATGCCGGCGTCATCGTGATGCTGCCGCCGGTCATCAAAACCCTGCTCGGCTCAGCGCCAAATGTACGATTGCGCGCTGCCCAGGTCGGGCTGCAGGACCTGCACACCTGGCTCGAATCCGCGAGATCGATCTCGCGCTCGGCGAATTCCCGCTGCTCGTCCGGCATAAAGCGGCAGAAATTGTTCTCTGGTCAGCACATGTGCATTTTCCAGAAAGACCATCCGCGGCTCGTCCGATCGCCGTCGCTGGCCGAATTCCTCGACGAGCAGCACATCTTCATCACCGCGGCCGGCACAGGCCATCCCCACCAGGTGGCGGAACGATCGCTGGAAAGCCAGCTACCGGCGAAGAACATCATCGCGCATGTGCCAAGCTTCAAGCACCGCTGCGATCCTGGCCAAGAGCACCAATGCGGTGGCGACGATGCCGGGGTCGGTTGCGACCGTACTGGCACGCGAACTCGACATGCGGCTTGCGAAGCCGCCGATCAAGCTGCCGGAATTCGAAGTTGCGCAACGTTGGCATGAACGGTTCGACCGCGATCCCGGCAACCAATGGCTGCGCGCGGTGATCAATACCGACTTCGGCGGCAAGCCGCCCGGACGGAAGCGCTAGTTTCCGCCCTGTCACGAACTCGCGTCAGGCCGCAGCGCTCGCCGGCGCCGCGGCCGAAGCATTCTCTACAGGCTG
This sequence comes from Bradyrhizobium sp. 142, assembly GCF_023074015.1. Taxonomy (NCBI): domain Bacteria; kingdom Pseudomonadati; phylum Pseudomonadota; class Alphaproteobacteria; order Hyphomicrobiales; family Nitrobacteraceae; genus Bradyrhizobium; species Bradyrhizobium sp. 142. The sequence continues at coordinate 3,715 of NZ_JADPKQ010000469.1, read as the reverse complement.
CAGTACGAAGTCATATTCGAGCAGCCAGAAGGGCCGCTCGGCTATCTTGCCCTTGCCGAGGCGATCTCCGCCGGCTGCGCTAGGCGGCCGAGCGGTGTGCGGTCGAGCATGACGCCCTCGAGAAAGGCGGTGGGAATGGCGTCGCGGATCATCGGCGTTTCGACTCGGTTCGGCGCCACCGCATTCACGCGCACGTCGTGGTGGCCCATTCCGCCGCCAAAATCTTGGTGAGGCCGACCAATCTCCATTTCGAGGCCGCGTAGTTGGCCCGGCCGGGCTGGCGCCCTTGGCGGTAATGGAGGCGATGGTGACGATCGCGCCGTGGCCATGTGCGATCAGCACCTCGCCGGCGGCGCGGCAGGTGTAGAACGCGCCTTTAGGATTGATGTCGAGCACGTCGGAGAACGTCTTGTCGTCCATAGCTCCCGCGGCGGCCGCGCGCGCGATGCCCGCGCAGGGGGCCGCTCCGTCCAGCCGGCCAAGGCGCTCTCGCCTTCGGTGTGAGACACGGCTCCGGCATCGGCGCGGGTCGGCCGACGAGACGCTCGGTTACAGGCGTCTTCGCTGGCTAAGCGATCGACTCGCTGGCGTATTTGTTTATCTCACAGGATGTTGAGCAATCCTGCGGGAGCCGACCTGCCGCGCCAGGCCACTCTCGGGCCACACCGATCATATCAAAGTATGAATGCGCCATATTGTCCGATGATTGGCGCAGCAGACAGAGGGACTCTAGGCTGAAAGGGAGTATCCGCCACGGATAGTCGAGTGTCAGATGGCTTACCAGAATAGAGAAAAGTACGTTAGCCGACGCTTTGAATTGACGCGATGGAGCGCCTGCCTCTCGGATAAATGCGCGGCAACTAGTGGAGACCCCGGCCGAAGTTCATCAATGACCGCGCAGATCCGAATTTGTAAGCGCCGATCATCAACCGGTCGGCGCAGATAAAATTTTGCGAATAGGGGCGCGTCATTTAGGCGTCGTCCCGTATGAACGCCAAGATCGGCCTTTGACAGCCACTCGCAGTCACCATTGGAGCCGCACAAAATGGACTTTGATCCGGTATTTCTATCGCGCCTGCAATTCGCCTGGGTAATCGGCTGGCATATTCTACTTCCGGCATTTACCGTGGGGGCAGCCGCGTACATCGCTGTTCTCGAGGGGTTTCATCTGGCCACTGGCCGCGACGTCTATCTTCGTGTGTCAATGTTCTGGATCCGCATATTCTCGGTCGCCTTCGGAATGGGCGTCGTAACCGGCGTGGTGATGCCGTTTCAACTCGGCACTAACTGGAGCCGTTATGCTGATGCTACATCCAACGTTCTCTCACCGTTGTTCGCCTATGAGGGGTTGACGGCCTTCTTCCTCGAAGCGGGGTTTCTCGGCGTTCTGCTGTTCGGACGGAAGGTGGTACCCCGCTGGACCCACTTTTTTGCCGCGCTGATGGTTGCCACGGGTACGCTGTTCTCGTCGTTCTGGATCCTGTCGGCCAACAGCTGGATGCAAACCCCGGCGGGCTACGAAATCATCGATGGCCGTTTCTACCCAACGGACTGGATAGCGATCATCTTTAATCCATCTTTTCTCCCAAGGTTGGCGCACACCGTCGTCGCATTCTTCATCACTGCAGGTTTTGTCGTACTCGGAACCGGGGCCTATCTGATCCGACGCGGACAATTTTTGGCGGAAGGGCAGACGATGCTGTCCATGACGCTTTGGCTTCTGACCGTACTGGTGCCACTGCAGATTTTTCTCGGCGACCATCATGGTCTCAATACGCTGGAGCACCAGCCTGCAAAGCTGGCGGCGATCGAGGCACGTTGGGGTACGGCTCGCAAGGTTCCCCTGACACTGCTCGCGATCCCCGATGAAAGAACGCAGAGCAATCGAGCCGCGATCGAAGTCCCGGGTCTCGGAAGCCTCATCCTAACCCACAAACTTGACGGCGAAGTCAAAGGTCTCAAGGACTTCCCACCCGATCAACGGCCACCTGTTGCGATACCCTTTTTTGGATTCCGGATCATGGTGGGATGCGGCATGCTGATGCTCGGCATCGTGCTACTCGGTGGATGGTTACGCTGGCGCGGCCGACTGGTGGAGACACGCCGGTTCTTGCTTTTGTGCCTCCTCGTCTCTCCGATCGGGTTCATCGCTGTGATCGCCGGCTGGGCTGTTACCGAGGTCGGCCGCCAGCCTTGGACCGTCTATGGCCTGCTTCGAACGGCCCAATCCGTCTCGCCGTCGTTGACAGGCCGCGATGTGGCAATCTCGCTGCTGGCTTACACGACCGTCTATCTCATCATGTATCCCGCCGGATTATTGTTGATGCTGCGTATTGTACGTGCAGGGCCAGGGTCTCCGGCTGGCGACGTTACAACGATCGCGGCTGGCAGGCCCGGAGCCCCCGTGCTGGCAGGCGCGGCATTTACGGAGGCGCGTGAACCATGATCCACGTATTGGACTTTGTACCGATCTGGACGTTAATTCTCGGGATGGCCGTGTTCTTTTATGTTCTGCTCGACGGCTTCGACCTTGGCGTCGGCATTCTATACGGCTTTGCACCAAACACCCCCGCGCGCAATTTTCTGATGACCTCGATCGCGCCTGTCTGGGATGGCAACGAAACCTGGCTGGTTTTCGGGGGGCTCGGCTCGTTTGCGGCATTCCCCCTCGCCTTCGCCATCGTCATCCCGGCCGTCTATTTTCCGATTCTGGTGATGCTGCTGGCGCTGGTGTTTCGCGGGGTCGCCTTCGAATTCCGGTTTCGCGATTCCGAACACAAAACACTTTGGGATCATGCTTTCAGTTTCGGATCTGGCGTTGCAACCTTCGCGCAAGGAATGGTGCTCGGGAGCATTATCCAAGGGTTCCAGGTTAGCGGCCGGGTATTCGCCGGCTCATCGTTTGATTTCCTGACGCCGTTCTCGATCCTGACGGGGGTCGCCTTACTGTTCGGCTATGGATTGCTTGGCGCGGGCTGGCTGATTCTCAAGACCGAAGGAGATTTGCAAGAGAGCGCCCGCCGTCAAGGACGCGTTTGCCTCATCGGTGTCCTATTAGCGATTGCGATCGTCAGCGTCTGGACGCCCAGCATGAACGCAGCAATTGCCGCGCGCTGGTTTGCGCTTCCAAACATCCTCATTTTGGCACCGATTCCTATCGCCACGGTTACCACCGCAATTTTTACCTGGCGCGCCTTCAATAGCCGCTCGGAGGTCTTGCCGTTCGCCGGGGGCCTAGGCCTTTTTGCTCTTTCCTTTTTCGGAATTGCGATCAGTCTTTATCCGACAATCGTGCCGCCCCATCTCACACTTTGGGAGACCGCATCCTCCGATCGGACGCAGGCATTCCTGCTCGTGGGGGCGCTCGTGTTACTTCCGACAATCTTGATGTATACGAGTTGGTCCTATTGGGTATTTCGGGGCAAAGTGCGATCCGATATTGGGTATCACTGAAACAATCCCGACAAAGGGACAATTGAGGCCGCGCGAAACCCCGCTTATCGCCGATCAATCTGGCCCACGCATAAGTGGAGAAGCTCGGGGCCAGAGCAAGCAGAGCCGGCTCCGGAAATCTGCACAGGACGTTAAGTGGAGTTTCTGCCTGACGACGGGCACGAGAGCCGGCTCCGGAAATCTGCACAGGACGTTAAGTGGAGTTTCTGCCTGACGACGGGCACGATAGGCCCGCGAATCAGGAGAGACGATGAGCAGACGA
>NZ_JADPKQ010000124.1:0-18921 GCF_023074015.1 Bradyrhizobium sp. 142 | reverse complement strand
CCCTTTTCTGTGTCTCGACAACCAGAAAGTATCCGGTTCACGCTGGATTTGCCGGGCATGCGCTGCGGCATAGTGAATCATTCCCGGGACAGCCCTGCGCAGGCGGGGGAGGGAGCGCACCGCCGTCTGGGCCAACCAAATCTCATCCCATCACGTCCCGACGCAGAGCGTGGCGCGCTGCTTGCGCAGCAGTGCGATCACGGACAGGGCAGTGATCAGGCCGGTCTTTGGATTTTCGGACGGGATGTTCTCGATCGACATCGAGAACCGCGCCGAATCCGCCTCGACCTCGATGCGGTGAACGTTGCGCGTCACGGTCGGATCGGCCCAGATCTGCACCATTGTGCGGTCTGGCCCGACACCGGCGAGCGACAGCGCCACCGCAACATTGAGATTGGCCGGAAAACCTTTGGCGGCCTCGCGTGCAGTGCCTTCAAACAGCTTCAGCGGCTCGCGCAGATTATCGATGTCGATATTGTTCGCGACGATGAACGGCGCACCCTTCAAGCCATCGACCGGCTTGCGCGTAACCATCTTCACCGAATGGATGGTGCCGATCGCGGCGGCATTGACCGCGTCGAGCCCGATCAGCGCGCCGGTCGGCACGATGATGCGGCCGCCATTGGCCCGCGCCAGATCGATGAGGTCGGAATTGTCCAGCAGCGCGCCGACGCTGACGACGACAGCGGCCTTGCCGCGCTTCACCGCGGGCTCCACGATCGAGCGCAGGTGACGGCTCGGCGCGCACTCGACGACGATGTCGGCGGCCTCGCCGAGTTGTTCGATCGGCAGGACCTGCAGCGGACTTCGCAGCGAGTTCAGGAACGCCTGATGCTTTGCGGAATCGCGAACGGCCACGGCAGACAGCGTCAGCCCCTCGATGCCCTGATCGAGCGCGGTTGCGATCCTTGTTCCGATCGAGCCAAGTCCTGCAATGGCAACCCGCAAGTCGCTCGGCTCCGCAGCTCTCTTATCAGTCATCGCGTCGCACCTTTTGTCGAGGCTCGTGTCATAGCCCCTCAGGCGCCCCGCGCATAGCTGCCCAGGCGCGCATCGAGCACCGACAGCATCGCATCGCGAGCCGGGTCGCGCGAGCCGCGCAGCCAGGCGGCGGCGAGAGGCAGCCGGCCGACAGGGCCGCTCTGCTTCGGCCGGAGCGAGACGAAGCGCACGCCGGTGACCGCCATCCGCGTCGTCCAGCGCGGCACGATCGCGACCCCAAGCTTCGTTGCCACCAGATGAATGATGGTCTGCTTCTCGTCGGCGACCTGCACGACGCGCGGCGTCAGGCCGGCCTGCTCGAACAGTTTGATCGTGAGGTCATGGCTGTCGGGCCGCGAACGGCGGTCCGGCACCAGCATCGGTTCATCGGCGATGTCGGCCAGCGTGATCGATTTACGCTCCGCCAGCGCGTGCCGCTGCGGGAACGCTGCGATCGCGGTCTCCTGGAGCAGATGACGGAATTCCAGCCGCTTGTCCGGCCGGTCGGGCGGACGTACGAAAGCGAGATCGAGCGCACCGGTCAGGATTTTCGGCAGCAGCCGGACGGTTTTGTCTTCGAGAAGCTGCACCGCGATCTCCGGATGCTTGGCGCGGAAATCGCGCAGCAGCGCCGGCAACAGTCCGGCCGCCGCGCTGTCGATCGCTCCGACCCGCAGCCGCCGTGCGGCCCCAGCGCGCGAGCGGTTGCGCAGGTTGGTCTCGACCGCCTCGACGCGGGCAAGGATGGCGCGGGCATCGCGCAACAGCGTCGATCCGTCCTCCGTAAGCGAGACCGCGCGCGTCGTCCGCGCGAACAGCCGCGTCCCCAGATCCTCCTCGAGCAGCCTGATCTGGCGGCCCAGCGCGGAGGGCAGCATCTGGAGATGCTGCGCCGCGCGGCCGAAATGCAACTGCTCGGCCGCCGCCACGAAGCATCGGAGCTGATGTAATTCCATTCTTCCGCCTCTTGTCTATCCGGGAGGATTATATCATTTTTTTGTATAAACCAGCGCCAATTGAGCTTGCGTCCTGCGCTCGTCTAGGTTCGCTGCCGGCGTGAACCGGGCATGTTGTGCTGGCCGGCCTGCTCGTTCTCTCCGCGGGACTGACCCTGCTACTGTCGCGCGCGAAGACCGCGCCCGTCGAACCCGTCCCGCAATCCCATTGATATCTGAAACGGAGCACTCCATGCGTACCTATTCGATTGCAGCAATCCCCGCCGACGGGATCGGCCCCGAGGTCATCTCCGCCGGCGTTCGCGTGCTGGAGGCTCTGGCAAAACGCAGCGGCGACCTTGCCTTCACCATCAAGACGTTCGACTGGGGCTCGGACTATTACAAGAAGCACAGCGTGATGATGCCGGCCGACGGCCTTACCGAGCTCAAGAAGTTCGACGCGATCTATTTCGGCGCGGTCGGCGCGCCCGACGTGCCCGATCACATCACGCTGTGGGGCCTGCGCCTACCGATCTGCCAGGGTTTTGACCAATACGCCAATGTGCGGCCGACCAAGATATTGCCCGGCGTCGCTTCGCCGCTGCGCAATGTCGGCGTCGGCGATCTCGACTGGGTGATCGTGCGCGAGAATTCGGAAGGCGAATATGCCGGCATGGGCGGCCGTGCGCATAAGGGCCTCCCCGAGGAGGTCGGCACTGAAGTGGCAGTGTTCACCCGTGTCGGCGTGACGCGGATCATGCGCTACGCGTTCAAGCTCGCACAGTCGCGCCCACGCAAGTTCTTGACGGTGGTGACCAAGTCGAACGCGCAGCGCCATGGCATGGTGATGTGGGACGAGATCGCGGCCGAGGTCGCGGCCGAATTCCCCGACGTGACCTGGGACAAGATGCTGGTCGACGCCATGACCGTGCGCATGACGCTGCATCCGAAGAGCCTCGACACCATCGTTGCGACCAACCTCCACGCCGACATCCTCTCGGACCTGGCCGGCGCACTCGCCGGCAGCCTCGGCGTGGCGCCGACCGGCAACATCGATCCGGAGCGCCGCTTCCCCTCGATGTTCGAGCCGATCCACGGCTCGGCCTTCGACATCACGGGCAAAGGCGTCGCCAATCCGGTCGCGACGTTCTGGACCGGCGCGCAGATGCTCGAGCATCTCGGCGAGAAGGATGCGGCGGTGGGGCTGATGGCGGCGGTCGAGCGCGTCTGCTCCGCCGGCGTGCTGACCCCGGACGTCGGCGGAAAAGCGACGACGCGGGAGGTGACCGACGCCGTGATCGACGCGATCCATGGGGCGAACGTCTAGCAGGCGTTGGAGAGCCGGCGATCGGAGGACCATTCGATGCCAGAGGCGCGGCTTGATGCGAGGAGCGTCGAGCCCGCAAGGCATTGCGGTTCGCAAGCCTCAGGGATCTTCTGGCCTACATATTCGACATCAACACGAATTTCGGTGGACCAAACCTGACGTCACTGCACGCCATGGCGCGCGAACTCGTCGCCGACCTTAAGCTCGATGAGCCTTGCTGCCGAGACGTCGCGATCGCCGCCGGCTTTGTCGCCCAGCCTGAGCTTGGCCAGTCCGCGGCCATAGAGCGCGCTCGCCAGGTTTGGCGCCAGGCGCAACGCCGAATCGTAGTCGTCAATCGCCGCGGCGAGCTGGCCCATCTTCAGATGGATCAGCGCACGTGAATCGTATGTCGCGGCATCTTTCGATCCCGACCGGATTGCCGTGTCGCAGTCGTCGAGCCCACCCTGCAGATCGCCGATGACCGCCCGGGTCCAGCAGCGTCCGCTCCTCGCCAGCGTCAAATTCGGATCGAGGCGAATGGCCTCGTCGAAATCCAGCGCGGCCCGATCATACTGGTGCATTTTCAGGTGGGCTTCCGCGCGGTTGGCAAAGGCCCTGCCATAAGTCGGGTTGCGCCTAATTGCCTCGTCGAAAGCCTTGACCGCATCGCCATAGGCTCCCTTTTTCAAATAGGCGACGCCGCGATTATTCACCGGCTTGACGTAGCCTGAAGCGAGTTCGATCGCGCGATCGAAATCACTGATCGCGCGGTCATACTCCGCAGCTGCGGTATAAGCGTTGCCACGATTGTTGTAAGCTACAGCCAGTCCATCCGCCTTGGCATCACCCGAATTGATCAGCGCCGTACAACCCACGATCCGGGCTTGGGCCGGGAGGCGGTCCGCACCGTTGCACTGCTCAATGCTCTTGAGGTGGCTATTCTTCTGCGGCTGCTGCGCCGCTGCCGGCGAACCGAGCGCCAGCAGGACGAGAATGGACGCGACGCCGTCGACGATGGCAGCCCTCACAATCATGTCCGTGTCAGGCCTCGCTGAAATTGGCGGAACAGCGCCTCGGATGCTTCGCATGCCGCAACTGGGAGAGGAGAAGACGCTCGCCTCGAAGTTCGCTTCAGCAACCTCTGCAGATCTTCAGCCTGGGAGCGCTCTCCTGGTCGGGCTGCCGCCCCATAGCAGCCACGCGCTTCTTGACCAATTTGCTCTTGCCCTCTTCGATAAGAGTCGAAAACTTGACCGCGCCGTCATCAGCAATTTCGATGTGCGGCGTGGTGCCTCGAATTCCCATCGTCGCAACCGGCGTATCGACTTTCATATCGCCGGTCTTCGCGACCTGGCCGGCAACAAATGTGGCCGTTCCTCTGGCCAGATTGAAAAACGTCGCGTTGGACTTGCCGTCCGGCTCGTATACATACTCATCCAAAGTCATACGCGCGTTGCTCGACAGATTGAACGACGAGCCATCGTTGAAATTGATGCTGACCCGGCTGTCCGCCCCGGTTCGCACCACGTCGCGCAGATAGACGACGTCGCCAGTCCTGGTTTGAGACGCCTGATCGGGAAGGTTCGCCTGAACGACGACCGCACCTGCGTGCTCGATCGAAACCGAACCTGTAGCGGCTACGACTTTGCCGATAGGTTTTGACGCAACGACCTCAAGGCCGTCCTTAACGGGATTGACCTGAGCCTGCGCCGGCACAGCAAGAACACTCGCGGATGCCCAAACGAAACCAGTCACCAAAGCTGCAATCATATGCCTGCACATGACCCGACCTTTCCGAGAAGATCTTGTTCGCGTGCGGCTTGATGGGGGCTCCGAGTCCGCGGCCAAGCCCGCAAGTCGTGCGTGAGTATCTACAACGTGGATCTGGCCTTGCGGACCAGCCCTCCAAAAGAAGTACTCCTATAATTTCTTGATCTTAGCCCCAAGCTGTTTGTCTGACCAGCGGAAGTGAGCTAAATTTTCGCGCAGCTCAGTCGTCAACCTCTTGAGAGCCAAATTGCCATCGCGTCGAGAGGCCGCCTCTCGCGTGAACCTGCCACCATCTAGGCTATACCTATAGAGATCAGCTTTTTCATCAAACGTCTTCGGCGTGCAGGCCTGGGATTGCTAGCGCCAAAAATGACCCCCTTGGCGCAGCAGAACCGATAAGAAGACCGAGGCACCGCGCCAAGCCCGAATTATTCGGCACGCGAGGCCAGAGCTATGTTAGTTGCTTCAGGCGTTGGACCCCGGGATGGGGTTGTTACCGCTTTACCTCTCCAGGTCATCGGCATCGTTCAGAGTGCGTTGGGCTACGTCACCCTTACGCGCGGGGGCGGCGTCGCAACTCAGGTCAGTGTCGGCGACCTTGTCTGTCGACATGACGTAATCGAAACGGCTGCGGATGCGCAGATCGGGATTCGACTTCTCGACGACACCATCTTCAACGCTTCCAGCCGAGCTTGCATCCAGCTGCGCGAGCTCGCCTCCGATTCCGACGGCACGTCGCGTTCGACCGTGGTTGCGGTCACCAGTGGAAGCTTTGCGTTCGCTGCCGGCCGGCTGGCAAACAGCGGTGCTCTGACAATCGATACCCCCCTCGGCAGCGTTCGCTGCCGCTCCTATGCGACGGGGTTCGGCATCCTGACCATTGCGGCGTTGACTTTCTCGATGATGCAAGACGCACGAGCCTCGGATCCGGACGCCACGTTTCTGGATGACGATACGATCACTTACAAGGACCTTCAGCACGGCGTATTCGAGCTCATCACCAAGGAGCCGGTGCCGCGACACATCATCGTCGAAGATCCAGGCGAAACTTTCGTTCTGAACAGGATCGGCTCCTCGATCAGCGTGAACCAGGTTGCCAACAGTGCTGCTCGCATGGAGGAGCTGCAGGCGGCTCAACATGACGTGCTCGCCAACCTCACGCGAGGTCCAACAGGATCCAGTACGCCACCTTTCGCCAATCCGCTTTCGCTGCAGCACATCAACTTCACGTCGGATAACACGACTGCGCTGCCAAACCTACCTTCAACACTTCCGCCGATCGACATCCCCTTGATCGTGCGGCCGCCGCCCACTCTGAACGTGCCGGCCGGGCCAATCGAAATCGACACGATCGTGTTCGACCAGTTCACCGCGACAAGCGGCACCTTCTCCGCTACCAGCCCGCTCAATGGCGTGCTCACCTACGGTCTCAGCGGCGGGACGGCCGGCACCACGGTGCTGAATGGAGGGGCATACGATCTTTCGCTGGCCGGACCGTATGGCACTCTCTATGTCAACAGCGCATCCGGCGCCTACACTTTTGTTCCGAACGGGGATGCAATCAATGCCCTGTCGTCGCCGACGACCACGAGCTTCGTCGTCACGGTCTCGGACGGCCAGCTCTCGACGAGTCAAACCTTCATCGTCACCATCAACGGCGTCAACGACACGGCCACTATCTCAGGCAACGCCGCTGGCACAGTAGTGGAGGCGGGCGGCGTCGCCAATGCGGCGCCGGGCATACCGAGCGCAACCGGCACGTTTACGGACACGGATGTCGACAATCCGCCCAACACGTTCACGGCGGTCAGTTCGCCGACCAGGAGCGCGGGCGGCTACGGCTATTTCACGATGACAGCTGGCGGCGTGTGGACCTACACGCTCGATAATGGCAACAGCACAGTACAAGCCCTGAATGTCGGCGACACCCTGACCGACACACTGACGGTGACCAGCGTCGACGGCACCCCCCAGGTCGTGACGATCACGATCCAGGGCAGCAGCGACGCCGCCGTCATCTCCGGCACCACGACCGGTTCAGTCGTCGAGGCAAGCGGCGCTTCGCCCGGCGCGCCGATCGCGACGGGCACACTTGCCGCCGCGGATGTCGACAATCCGGCCAACATGTTCGTGCCGGTCGGCCCGCCGATGCCCAGCGCGCATGGCTATGGCAGCTTCACGATCACTGCGGCCGGCGTGTGGACTTACACGCTCGACAATACCAGTACCGTGGTGCAGGCGCTCAACAATGGCGACACGCTGACCGACAGTTTCACGGTGACCACGGTCGACGGCACGGCACAGACAGTGACGATCACCATCAACGGCAGCAACGATGGAGCGGTCATTTCCGGCACGGCGTCCGGCTCGGTGATCGAGGCCGGAGGTGTTGCCAACGGTGCGCCTGGTATGCCGACTGCGACCGGCACGTTGACCGATGTCGATCCTGACAATACGTCCAACACCTTCACCCCGATAAGCACGCCAAAGACGAGCGCTGGCGGCTTCGGCACCTTCACGATGACGGCGCTGGGCACGTGGGCCTACACGCTCGACAACAGTAATGGCACAGTGCAGGCGCTCAACGTCGGCGATACTCTGATCGATCAGTTCACCGTAACCACTGTCGACGGTACGCCGCAGCTGGTGACAATCACGATCAACGGCACGAATGACGCTGCCGTCATTTCCGGAACCACGACGAGCTCGGTGCTCGAAGCCGGCGGCATCTCCTCCGCCACGCCAGTCGCAACCGGCACGCTCACCGATGCCGACATCGACAATCCGGCCAACACCTTTACAGCGGTGACATCGCCCACTGCAAGCGACGGCGGCTACGGCACTTTCACGATGACCGCGTCCGGAATATGGACTTATACGCTCGACAACAACAACGGCCTGGTGGACGCACTGGATGTCGGCGATACGCTCACCGATCATTTCACGGTGACGACCATCGACGGCACCACACAAGAGGTGACGATCGCCATCCATGGCGCCAGCGATGCGGACCCCAATGACTTCGACAATTTGGCAACAGGAACCACCGTTGTATCCGATCCCCCGTTTATCTACGGCACTCCCGGACACGACAGCATCGCCGGTGGCGGCAGCATCCCCCAAATCGTCTATGGGGGCGCCGGTGACGACACCCTTAACGGCACCGGCGTGAACGACACCATCTTTAGCGGATCTGGCAACGATACGATCAAGGGCAATAACGGGGACGACGTCATCTACGGTGGTTCGGGGCGAGACGATATCGACGGCAGCAACGAGAACGACACCATCATCGGCGGGTTCGGTCCGGACCAGCTCACGGGCGGCAATGGCAATGATGTCTTCGCTTATCTGTCGGTGGCAGATTCCCGTGCTGGCCGGTTCGATACGATTACTGATTTCAGATCAGGAACCGACAGGATCGATTTGACGGCTATCGGCGCGCTCGGGTTCGTGATCCTGGCATTGACCTCGACAAGCACGTCCGTGCCGCCACACACCATCGCGTGGATTTACGACAGCTCAGACAATGAAACCATTGTGTATGTCAATCCGACGGACCAAACCCTCCAGATCGGCGATTCGAGCCTGCTGGAAGTTCATCTCCAGGGTATCGCGACCGTCGATTCGTCGGACTTCATAGTTGACCAAACCGCGGCACCGGCCTTGGCGGTGAACGACACCATCGATACGACCGCAGTCACGCAAAGCGACACGATCGTCATTACGCTCAGCACTTCCGACACCTCCACTGATGCGACGAACAGTAGCGGTTCTCTTTCGTTCGACGAAAGCTCAACCGCAATCGATGTGAACTATTCCTTCGATTTCGATCGGGATTACAGCGGGTGGAGCAACGAGCTCACCCCTTCGACCTCGGGCGAGACTGCAACCCAATCCGGCCTCTCGAAACCGGCAATCGGTTCGCTATCGACGGACTTCTTCAAATTCGCCTTCGAACAAGCCGAGACCGACGACAGCATCCATCCGAACGGAATCGGAGCGCCCGGCGTGGCGGAGGGAAATCATGCCGTCTCTTTCATCATGCCGGATGCGCTCCTTGCGGTCGACCAACATCTCGGTGACGGCAAGGCCACGGAGGCTCATGGCCGTGCGGGCTTTGCCGATCCCGGGAGTGCGCTTGATGACGCCTCCCAGAAAGGCCTCGGGAACGGCAACAGCGATCATTCGATTTCTCCTCAAGCAAGCGAACACAGTCACGCGCCAGCTGAGAAGCCCGACGGACCTACCCAACGGCATTCTGCGGCAGATGGCGCGCCCGGCTCACACGGAAACTCGCAGGCAAATCCGTACGGGCCCGATTCCTTCAATTTCGCGAATCCGGCGACTGAAACACCGAGCATCGCGTTTGTGAACGATATCCCGTCGCCGCTCGATCATCACGAAGGCACGACACAGCCCGACGGACATGGTGAAGCCGCGACAGCTGGCGAGGTTTCGCAGCTGGATCATAGCACTCACGCTGTGGGCGGCTTAGCCGAACATCATGTGTTGCACGATCTCCTGGTGTGAACTTGGTCTGCTGAAGATTCACTTGCCGACGAGTCATCGCAGAATGTTCACCTAACGCTCGCCCCCAGGCGGAGAAGGAGCATACGTTCTTGGCTTCCACTCAGACCGATCTCGGATTACCGCCGGTTCGGAGTCGCCATCGCAGCCGCCGGCGCGGGCGGCGTCAGGTGGCGTGGGACGATGATGGACTGGCCGGGGGTGAGTGGTGCGCTCTCCGGCAGCGAGTTGCTCTGCGCGAGCGACCACAGCGGCACGCGATTGGCCGCGGCGATGCTCGCCATGGTGTCACCGCGACGCACCGGCAGCCGCACGCCGCTGTCCCACAATTCGACCAGCGTGCCGGCGGGCACGAGATAGCGCAGCGGCACGGCATCGGCTTGAGTCTGCGCCGGGATACGCGGCAACTGCGTGACCATGTCGAGGATCTGGCGGTGGATGTCGTCCGACTTCTCGATGTTGATGTGTGAGACCCGCGCATTCTCCTTCAGGTCGTAGCTCGCATAATGGCCGCGATAGCCGGGCTTGGTCACGACGTCGCCGCCGCCGAGCACGCTGTCGGAAAGGAAGATGTTGATGAAGCGCTCGACATTGAGCGGAACGTCGCCGGTGGCATGCGCGGGGTCGATGGTGATGACGAGGCTGATCGGGATGTTCTCCTTGGCCGCCATCTCGGAGATGACCACCGAACACAGCCCGCCCATCGAATGCCCGATCAGCACGATCGGCGCCGGCTCCTCCTTGTAGCTGGAGATGGCGCGGTCACCAATCCATCGGCAGATGGTGAATTCGTAGACGTCGGCCGAAAAACCGGCCTGCGTCAGTTTCTCGCTGAGCCGGTCCATGCCGGTCGAGAAGATCGGCCCCATTGCGCCGCGGAACAGGTAGATTTTCGGCGGCGGCAGCGGCTCGGGTGGTGGAGGCGGCGGGGCAGCGGGCGCGACCGCGGGCTTCGGCTTGGCAGGTGACGCCGCAGCCATGCCGGTGCTGAAGGCGAGCAGCGCAACCGCTGCCAGCACCACAATTCGCCTTGGGTCAATCATCAGTCCAGCAGTCCCACCGCGGAAGGCAAAGGCCGTCCCCCAATGGCTTAGTGACCACCGATTGGGTGGAATTTGGGGCACGGAACCGGCGGCGCTATACCGCCGCGTGTATCAAGCTCCCGGGTCCGCTGAAAGAGCACGCTCCCGGCCCGTCACCGCCCGCTCTTGAGCCGGCTGCGATGCGCGGCCTGCTTGGCGCGATTGCCGCAGATCGCCATCGTGCACCATCTCCGCGCGCGCCTGCGGGTGTGGTCGGCGAAGAACATCGTGCAGTTATGGCCCTCGCACGCCTTCACGTTGGAAAACTCTTCCTCGCAGACGAATTTCGCCAAGGCTTCGCCGACCGGCAGCAGCAGCGATTCCGGTGATCGCCAGCGCCGCATCCTTTGCAGCGCAAGACCATCCCCCTGCTCCCCGTGACGCGGCACGATTTGCCGGAACGTCTCATCGCGCTCCAAAAGGCCGTTCAACGGGCCAAGCTCGCGCAGCGCCTTCGCGGTAAGCGGCCGGCCCGCATGCTCCAGAACGAAGCCACGAAACCACTCGCGCAAGGCGCGGGCCTGATCGGCAATCTTGTCGAGCTCGCTCGGCCTCGTCCGCGCTTTCATCGCGTCCAACTCGTCCGCCGGCACCAGCTTCGCCTGCGCCAGCCAGTCGATCAGGCCATCGCCATCCTCAATCCAGTCGACGGGTGTATCGAGCGGCGTCGCGACCGAGTTGAGGAAATCGAGGCCGAGGGCGTCAGCGATGAACATGGCGGGCGGTCTGACCATGAGCAATCCTTGGCCGATCTGAGAGAGACACCGCCAAAGTAACCTATTAAATGCCAATTGACAAGTTACTCACAGGGTATGTAACCTCAAGATAGGCACTTAATAGGTTACGAACCACAATGGAGACGGTCATGACCCCGACCACGTACCGCACCGCAGACGTCGATGGATTCAAGGTGTTCTATCGCGAGGCCGGCACCAAAGGCGCGCCGAAGCTCCTGCTGCTGCACGGCTTCCCGAGCGCCGGCCACATGTTCCGCGACCTGATCCCGCTTCTCGCCGACAGGTTTCATATCGTGGCACCAGACCTTCCCGGCTTCGGCCAGTCCGACATGCCGTCGCGCGAAACCTTCCGCTACACCTTCGACAATGTCGCGCGGGTGATCGAGCGCTTCACCGAAGTGATCGGCTTCGACCGCTTTGCCGTCTATGTCTTCGACTACGGCGCACCGACCGGCTTTCGGCTCGCGCTGCGCCATCCCGAGCGCATCACGGGGATCATCTCGCAGAACGGCAACGCCTATGAGGATGGCCTCAGTGACGGCTGGACTCCGATCAAGACCTATTGGCAGGATCTCTCGCCGGCCAACCGCGACGCGCTACGCGCTCTCCTCACGCCGGAGGCGACGCGCTGGCAATATACACATGGCGTTCCCGATACGACGACCGTGTCGCCAGACGGCCAGAACCTCGACAATTTCTACCTTGCGCGCCCCGGCTCCGATGACGTGCAGCTCGACCTGTTCGGCGACTACAAGAGCAATGTCGCGCTCTATCCGTCATTCCAGGACTATTTCCGCACGCACAAGCCGCCGCTCCTCGCGGTGTGGGGCAAGAACGATCCGTTCTTCATCCCGCCAGGCGCCGAGGCGTTCAAGCGTGACAATCCCAATGCCGTCGTTCAATTCTTCGATACCGGCCATTTTGCGCTGGAGACGCATGCAAGAGAGATCGCAGACAGCATCCGCGCGTTCTTGACTTAGCAGAAGCGATGGCCATGGTCCACGCGAGACGGACTCCGGAACGGTTGAGCGCATTTTCCGATGGTGTGTTCGCCGTCCTGATCACAGTGCTGGTACTGGAGCTTCGCCCGCCCGAGATCCCGACCTTCACGGCCTTGCTGGCGGTGTGGCCGACCTGGCTCAGCTAAGCCGTGAGCTACGTCTTCATCGCGATCGTGTGGGCAAACCATCACCATCTGATGCGTTACGCGAGCGAAGCGACGCCGCGGCTGATGTGGTTCAATTTCGCGCATCTGTTCTCCGTGTCGCTGCTGCCGCTCTCCACTGCCTGGATGGCGGTAAGCGAACTCGCGCCACAGCCGGTCGCATTCTACGCCGCAGTGTTCTTCCTGGTGAACGCGAGTTACGTCGCCCTGATCTGGGATCTTGTCGGGCGGGCACCTCCGAGCGAGGTCTCGCCGAGAGACCGCCGCATCATGCGGATCCGGTCGGTCGTCACGCTCGGTATTTTCGCCGCCGCCGCCGGCGTGGCATTGAAATTCCCGATCCTCGGGCTAGCAATGTGTTGCGGCTGCCTGATCGTTTATTTGAAGCCGGAGCCGTCAGGTGCCAAGGACGGCACACCCGTCGATGGCGGAGAATAGGCACACCGCGCTCCTGCTGCTTCCTGCCTACAACGGCAGAATCCGGTTCAGCAGTTCGAGCAAGGTGCGCTGCTCGGTCTCGCTGAGCGGAGCGAGCATCTTTTTGTTGTAGGGCTCTGTCAGCCTTGCTCCCTCGTGAATGAGCTTTGCACCCTTTGGGGTGAGCATGAGCTCGACGGCCCGACGATCCGCCTTCGAGCGATTGCGCTTGATGAAACCCGATGATTCGAGCTCGTTCAGGATCTTGATCAGGTTCGGCAGGCGCAACCGGAGCAGGCCTGCGAGGCTGCTCGGGGGAACGCCGGGATTGTCGCGAATGACGGCGAAGATCGCATAGGTCGCGGGCGTCAGCCCCAATGCGGCGAACTCTTCGTAAAAGCCTTCGAAGAACTTCAGCTGCGCCAGCCGCAGCATGAAGCCGGGCGTGCGCCGGAGCGCTTTCAAATCCAACGATTTTTCCGGCTGCCGGGCGGACTTCACTGCGGGTTTCACAGGCTCATGATCCTCAAGCGCGGCGGCCAAAAATCCGCCGAATTGACTCTCTCGAAAATAGATATAAAATATAACTATTATATAGCGGCACTAAGACCGCCCACGGGAGGAAGACAATGAACAGCAAATTCCTGCACAAATTGTGCATTTCGGCCTTGGTGCTGGCCGCAACACCGGCGTTCGCAGAGGACGCGGTGAAGATCGGCATCCTGAACGACCAGTCGGGTCCGTTCGCGAGCTATCAGGGCATCGGCTCGGTCGTCGCCGCCAAGATGGCGGTCGAGGATTTCGGCGGAAAGGCCGGCGGCAAGCCTGTCGAGGTCGTCGCGGCCGATCACCAGAACAAGACCGACATCGGGATCGGCATTGCAAGGCGTTGGTACGAGAACGACGGTGTCGATGCGATCTTCGACATCCCCAACTCGTCGATCGCGCTTGCGGTGGCCGGCATGACCGCCGAGAAGAACAAGGTGTTCGTCGGATCGGGCGCAGGAACGGTGCTTCTGACCGGCGAAAAATGCATGCCGAACACCGTGCACTGGACCTACGACACCTATGCCTATGGGCGCGGCCTCGGCAAGGCCATCGTCCAGCAGGGCGGCAAGAAGTGGTTCTTCATCACTGCCGACTACGCCTTCGGACATGATCTGGAGAAACAGGCTACCGAGGCGGTGAAGGCGTCCGGCGGCGAGGTGCTCGGCAGCGTGCGGCATCCGCTGGGAACGGCCGATTACGCCTCTTTCCTGCTGCAGGCCCAGGCTTTGGGCGCGAACGTCATCGGCTTCGCCAATGCCGGCGACGATACCATCACGTCGATGAAGCAGGCCGCCGAATTCGGGCTGACCAGGGACCACAAACTGGTCGGATTGATCCTGGGGATGAACGGGCTTCCTGCACTCGGGCTGAAGTTCGCGCAGGGCGCGCAGATCATGAACCCGTTCTACTGGGACCTGAACGACGGCACCCGTGCTTTCGCCAAACGCTTCGCCGAGCGCATTCCATCGAAGGCCTATCCGAACGACATGCAGGCCGGCGTCTATGCGTCAGTCATTCACTACCTCAAGGCGGTCGACAAGCTCGGCGGCGCCAAAGATGGCAAGGCGATCGTGGTGGCGATGAAGGAGATGCCCACCGACGATCCGCTGTTCGGCAAGGGCACCATCCGCAAGGACGGGCGCAAGATTCATCCGCTTTACCTGCTTCAGGTCAAGGCGCCGGAGGAATCGCATTCGGCTTGGGATTTGCTGAAGGTCGCCGGCACGATCAAAGGCGAGGACGCATTCCGGCCGGAGAGCGAAGGCAAGTGTCCGCTCTCCAGTCAATAAGCAGTCCCAGGAGGTCACGATGACCGGCATCGCGTGCAGCCAGGCCGACCCGTTTGCACCTGACTTCCTGACCAATCCCTATCCCGCCTATGCAGCGCTGCGCGCGCTCGGGCCGGTGTTCAAGCTCGAGCGTTACGACGTGTGGGCCATGGCCGGCTATGCCGAGGTCGAGGCGGCGCTGAAAGACTGGAAGACCTTCATCAGCGGCGAGGGCGTCGGCCTCAACGGGATGAACCCTGCCCTGCCGAAACCGTTGACGCTTCAGATCGATCCTCCCGACCACGACAAGGGCCGCCGCGTCCTCGGCCGCACCCTGTCTCCGGGCATTGCGCGGCAGCTGCGCGAACGTTTCAGCGGGAGGCGGAGAAGAAGGTTTCGGAACTGATCGACAGAGGCACGTTCGATGCCGTGACCGATCTCGCCGAAGCCTACCCGATGAAGGTGTTTCCGGATGCGATCGGCATCCGGCCGGATGGACGCGACAAGCTGCTCGCCTGGAGCACGTTCGTGTTCGACAGCTTTGGTCCCGAGAACGATCAACTGGCGGCGTCGCGGAAGGAAGGCCTCGCGGCGCAGGGCTGGATCATGGAATGTTGCGCGCGAGATGCGTTGCGGCCCGACGGGCTCGGCATGATGATCTACCAGGCGGCCGACGAAGGCGAGATCAGCGAGCACGAAGCCACCCATCTGGTGCGGCCATTTCTCACCGCCGGGATCGACACCACCGTCAACGGCATCGGCAACACGCTTCTGGCGCTCGCCACGAATCCGGATGAATATCGCAAGCTCCACCACAGGCCGGAGCTGGCGCGCAACGCTTTCGAGGAAGGCCTGCGCTACGATTCGCCGGTGCAGACGTTCTTTCGAACCACCTCCCGCGACGTCGAGACCGGTGGCGGCGTAATTCCGGCTCACCGCAAGGTGCTGCTGTTCATGGCATCGGCCAATCGCGACCCGGCGCGCTGGGACAATCCGGACGGTTTCCAGGTCGAACGTGCCGCGACCGGACATGTCGGTTTCGGCGCCGGCATTCACGCCTGCGTCGGCCAGATGATCGCACGTCTGGAAGGCGAATTGATCTTTGGCGAGCTCGCCAGGCGCGTGAAGACGATCGAGCTCTCGGCGGAGCCCCGGCGCAGGCTCAACAATTCCCTGCGCGGGTTGGAGAGCATGCCAGTCCGCGTGACGGCCGCTTAAGCTGCATCACGCAGGGTACGCGGGCCTGACGCGACGCGCCCTCAGTTGCGCGCCGGCGCCGTCGCGGCCGCCGCACGTGCGGGCCGCGCTGCACCGGGTTCGGCAACCGGTGCCGGTACGCGCGAGCGCATGATCGCGGCGTCGATCTCGGCGATCACGCGGCGCTGGATCGCCTCGTTCTTGTCGATCGTGATGTGGCCGACGCCGGAGCCGCGCACGTCGACATTGTCGAGCTTGCCGCGGAAGCCGTCGGCGCGCTTCACCGGCTCGCCGGGACCGTCGCCGATATAGATGTTGATGTAGCGCTCGGCGCCGGTGGTGAGCTTGGTCTTGAACACGGAGTCGAGCCCGATCGCGAGCTTCACGGGCACGCCGAGACGGTTGAGCTTGGCGATCATGTCCGGCAGCGCGGTGGCGCCCGAGGAGTGCCCGACCAGCACGATGGTCTTGAGCCGGCCGGCCTTGTAGGCGGTCGCGGCTTCATCGGCGAGCGAGGACCAGGAGACGAAATTGGCGACCGTCACCGGAATGCCCTGCGCCTCGAGCCGGGCGCCGATGGTGTCGAGCCCGAGCGAGAAGATATTGAGCACGCCGCGGAGCAGGTAGACATGCGTCGTGGCGGCCGCCTGGCTTGGCGCGGCCTTGGCAGTGGTCGGGCTGATGACAACAGCTGACAGCAGGAGCAGGCCCATCGCCCACACACGGATGGCGGACAACTGGCTGGCGCCGGCTGCGTGACGGCCGTTCGGTCTCATCGATCTTTTCCCTGGGGACACATGCTTTGCAATTGGTTGGAATCGTAGCCATGGCCTGCTCGCAGACGCAACAAAGAGCCGCGTGAGCGGCAATCTTAGCCGCAGCCCGTGACTGTTGCGCAACACTTGCCTGAAACCTGCCACTGAAGGGCCCGTTTTGAGGCCGTTTTTCTCCGGGGAATTGCGACCGGGCAATGGCATTCCTATCTCAGGGCTCCGCTGTGCCGCCCCTCCCGGGACGGGTTCCAGCCCCATTCCCCAATCCGCCGGCCATCATGTCCTCCATCATTTCCGTCGCCAATTTGTCGAAGACCTATGGGTCCGGCTTCAAGGCGCTCAAGAACGTCAATCTCGATATCAAGCGCGGCGAGATCTTTGCGCTGCTTGGCCCGAACGGTGCGGGCAAGACCACGCTGATCTCGATCATCTGCGGCATCGCCAATCCCAGCGAAGGCAAGGTCCTGGTCGGCGGCGAGAACATCCAGACCTCCTACCGCAAGGCGCGCTCGCTGATCGGGCTGGTGCCGCAGGAACTGCACACCGACGCCTTCGAGAGCGTGTGGGCGACCGTCAGCTTCTCCCGCGGCCTGTTCGGCAAGCCGAAGAACCCGGCCCATATCGAGAAGGTGCTCAAAGACCTCTCGCTCTGGGACAAGAAGGACAACAAGATCATCACGCTCTCCGGCGGCATGAAGCGCCGCGTGATGATCGCCAAGGCGCTGTCGCACGAGCCGCAGATCCTGTTTCTGGACGAGCCGACCGCGGGCGTCGATGTCGAGCTGCGCAAGGGCATGTGGGAGGTGGTCCGCACGCTGCAGCAATCCGGCGTCACCATCATCCTCACTACGCACTATATCGAGGAAGCCGAGGAGATGGCCGACCGCATCGGCGTCATCAACAAGGGCGAGATCGTGCTGGTCGAGGACAAGGCGACCTTGATGCAGAAGCTCGGCAAGAAGCGGCTGACGCTGCACTTGCAGGGCAAGCTCAGCACGCTGCCGGAGAGCCTCAGCCTCTACAAGCTCGACCTCTGCGACAGTGGCGCGACGCTGATCTACGACTACGACACCAAGGGCGAGCGCACCGGCATCACCAGCCTGCTCGGCGACCTCCGCACCGCCGGCATCCGCTTCAATGATCTCGACACGACGCAGTCGTCGCTCGAGGACATCTTCGTCGACCTCGTGAGGGCGTCATGAACTACCGCGCTGTCCGCGCCATCTACCTGTTCGAAATGGCGCGCACCTGGCGCACGCTGCTGCAAAGCATCGTCTCGCCGGTGGTCTCGACCTCGCTCTATTTCGTGGTGTTCGGCGCCGCCATCGGCTCGCGCATCAGTCAGGTCGAGGGCGTCAGCTACGGCACCTTCATCGTGCCGGGCCTGATCATGCTTTCTGTCCTGACGCAGAGCATCGCCAATGCCTCGTTCGGCATCTACTTTCCGAAATTCGTCGGCACGATCTACGAGATCCTGTCGGCGCCGATCTCCTACTTCGAGATCGTGCTGGGCTATGTCGGAGCGGCCGCGACCAAATCGATCATCTTGGGCCTTATCATCCTAGCGACCGCCGGCATGTTCGTGCCGCTGCACATCCACCATCCGGTCTGGATGCTGACCTTCCTGGTGCTGACGGCGGTCACCTTCAGCCTGTTCGGCTTCATCATCGGCATCTGGGCTGACGGCTTCGAAAAGCTCCAGATGATCCCGATGCTGGTGGTGACGCCGCTGACCTTCCTCGGCGGCAGCTTCTATTCCGTCGATATGCTGCCGCCGGCGTGGCGCACGGTGGCGCTGCTCAATCCGGTGGTCTATTTGATCTCCGGCTTCCGCTGGAGCTTCTACGAGATCGCCGACGTCAGCTTGTCCGTCAGCTTCGGCATGACGCTGGCGTTTCTGGTGATCTGCCTGGCGGCGATCTGGTGGATTTTTCGGACCGGTTACCGGCTGAAGAACTGATTCTAGCCGTCATTCCGGGGCGCGACGAAGCCGCGAGCCCGGAATCCATTCATCACCAACTCTGCCGTTCGATGGATTCCGGGTTCGCCCTCTTCGGGCGCCCCGGAATGACGAGCTAGCCTGCATTTCTCACAGTGCTGACTGATTTTACAACGCGGGTTTGATGGATCAGTGATGGCCATGAGGGATGGTGGCGCCGGAAGGCGCGGATGGCATTGTTTGGTTGTTGTCTCTCCGGTGGGCCAGGT
>NZ_JADPKQ010000031.1:0-18944 GCF_023074015.1 Bradyrhizobium sp. 142 | reverse complement strand
TGCTTCTACCTGGCCGCGTGACCACTTCTGCCGCAGCACGATTGCGCCGCGCTGATCGTGGCCCACGATGTGGAACGAGTTCTTGCCGATATCGATGCCTATCACGGCGATCGCTGAGCTGAGTTTCTGAGACATGGCGTGCTCCTGTCTTGGGCGCCCCTTGCCAGCTTGTCGTGCTGGCAGGGCCGGAGCACGGCCGGACCATCCCATTAGCCGACTTGGCAGCCCCATTCGAACGCCTGGCGCGGAACGGACAAACAATCTGTCCGTTATCTTAAAGCGGGGCGGCGTTCCGGGAAGGATGGCAAGCTATGAGAGCTCCCAGTGTAATCGCCCTGCTCGCGATCATACTCGGCGTTATCGCACTTTCGCCGGCGCAATCGAGAGCGCAAGGCGTGATCGAATTGAGCAATGGCACAAGAGTGCCGCAGAATCCATCGCTACCGAAACTCAATCTCACAAACCAGCAGCGCGAGCACATTCGCAAGGCCGTGCTGACCGAGCACAATGAGGTCCAGTTCCGGCTGGCGGCCACCAAGTCCGCTAAGGACTTCACCCCAGCTGTCGGCGCGACACTGCCAAAAAGGCGTTAAGGCGCAATCGCTGCCAACACCGGTTCTTTCGCAAATTCCCGAATTGCGGGGCTACATGTACGTGAAAATGAAAGACCAAGTGCTGATCGTGAATGGCATGACCAACAAGATTGTCGACATGTTCTCCGAGACGCAGCCGCTCTCCTAGCTGCCTTGGAGTGCTGTCATTGCATTGCGCGGCGTCTCGCCGGTGGTTATTGGAAAATTGAAAGCCCCTGTGAGCTATTGGCGGTCGTCAGCAATGTTTGGGTCACATGGAGGTGCAATATGGCGACAACAGCTACCCAAGTCGTGCTTGATACGCCGGCGGCGGAGTTCCGGCTACCGGCCACAGACGGCAGGACTTATGCACTGGACGACGTTGCTGGCGAAAAAGGCACGGTCGTCGCGTTCATCTGTAACCATTGTCCCTATGTCAAAGCGGTGATCGACCGCATGGTTTCTGACGCTCGCGTGCTGATGTCCGAGGGCGTCGGCTTCGCAGCGATTTGCTCGAACGATGCGGCGAGCTATCCCGAAGATTCATTTGAGAACATGAAGCGTTTCGCAAAAGCTCATGATTTCCCGTTTCCATATCTCTACGACGAGACCCAGACAGTCGCTCGGGCGTATGGAGCGGTCTGTACGCCGGACTTCTTCGGTTACAATGCCGACCGCAAGCTCAAATATCGCGGTCGCCTCGACGAGGGCCGCACAACTGCACCTCGCGCGGGAGCGCCCCGAGAGCTTGTAGAAGCCATGCGGGCGATTGTGACCACCGGTGTGGCGCCAGCTGACCAAAAGGCGTCTATTGGCTGCTCGATCAAATGGAAAGACGAATAGAGCCGAGCCCTGTGCTGAGCGCCCACCGACTTCAGAGAGCGACGTTTTTGCGCCTCGGCTACTCTTCACGCAGGCAAAACTGCCAGGATGATCCAATCATCAAAGCCCGCGTCCGGACATGGCCCATCGCGCCGAGATGTCCGAGATGCAGCGGGCTTTTCCTTCGCGTGACGCGTCGCAAAGCCAGGGAGCCGCTCAGGCGAGCCTGCCTTTTACCGCCTCTTGCAGCAAGTCTTTCAGCCCGGTCGGAAACAGGCTCGGGGCACCTTCCACATCGAGATCGGCCAGGTCGAACCAGCGGGCGACGATGTGCGCGCCGTTGTCCTCCCTGAAGTCGATGTGGTCCTGATCGCGGAATGCAGCATCGGGAAACTCGACCTCGGAGATGAACATCACCTCGTGCCCGGTTGCCCCTTCGTGCACGAAGATGTTCTCCAGCATCAAGGGCTCGCCCTTGAGGACGACGTCGATGCCGAGCTCTTCGTTGAATTCGCGCGCCAAAGCAGCCCGCCAGCTTTCGCCGAACTCGATCTCGCCGCCGAGCGGACGTGCGCCCTTGATGCGGCCTGCATCGTCACGAACCTCGGCCGCCAGCAGGCGTCCGTCCCGCCAGTGCAGGCCGATCGCGACGACTCTGATGTGGGCATGTGGACGCCATGTCGTCATGGGGCACCGTTAGTCCGCTTCCCGGCTCCGCGCAACACGTCGTGTTGCATTCATTCCGTCATTGCGAGCGTAGCGAAACAATCCAGACTCGTTCCGCGGTGGCGGTCTGGATTGCTTCGTCGCAAGAGCTCCTCGCAATGACGACGATGGATAGTTGCGCACACCATCTCCGCAACGTTGTTCTGCGAAGGCCTGCACGACGTCGGTGTTGGCGGGGTGGTCTCATGTGACCAGATATTTGGCGACCGCGTCCTCGTCCCACGCAATCCCGTTGCCGGGCTCCTCGCTCGGCATCGCGAACCCGTCCTTGATGGTCAGCCGCGTCGCGAGCACCGCGTCGGCCCAGTCGACATATTCGAGCCAATGCGCGGTCGGTGTCACGCACAGCAGATGCGCGCTGATTTCCGAGAACAGGTGCGTCGACATCTCGATGCCGGCGGCGTGCGCCAGCGCGGCGGCGCGGAGCCAGCCGGTGACGCCGCCGATGCGCTGCACGTCCGGCATCACGTAATCGCAGGCCTCGGCGGACAGCGCCGATTGCATCGCAAAGGCGCTGTCAAAGTTCTCGCCGATCTGGACCGGCGTGCGCAGCGCGTCCGCGATACGAGAGCAGCCGGCATAGTCGTCGTGACGGATCGGCTCCTCGATCCAGGTCAAGCCCTCGTCGTCGAGCATTTCGCCGCGGCGGATCGCCTCGGTCACCGTCAGCGCCTGGTTGTAGTCGCACATCAGCGTGACCTGGTCGCCGACGGCCTTTCGCACCGCGCGCACGACCGCGAGATCCTCCCGCGCATCGGGCCGGCCGACGCGGATCTTTGCGGCGTGGAAGCCTTCGGCCAGCAGCTTGTGCGCTTCGTCGACCGCAGCGCTTGCTGGCATGATCCCGAGCCCTTTCGAATTGTAGGCCTTGACCGGCTTCGGTGCGCCGCCGAGCAGGCGCGCCAGCGGCAGGCCTCTGCTGCGCGCCAGCGCGTCCCACGCCGCCATGTCGATGCCGGATTGCCCCAGCCGCTGCAGGCCGGCCAGCCCGAGCAGCGTGAAGCGCTGCGTCAGCTTGCGTTCGAGCTCGAACGGCAGCAGCTCGTCGCCAGCGAGCAGCTCCGAGATTTCAGCGACCATCGCCGTCAGCGGCTTCAAGGCCGAGGGCGTGATCGCGAACAGATAGGCGTGCCCCCGCACGCCCTGGTCGGTCTCGCAGTCGATTAGTAACAGCGGCGCTTTCGCGACCGCGCCGGTCGAGGTCTTGAGCGGCAGGTTCATCGGCACGATCACGGGGCGCGCATTGAAGCGCTTGATGCGGATGGTCTCGGTCATTCGGAGGATCTCCCGGCGGAGTGGATGCAGGATGGTGCCGATCTTAAACGATCGTGATGAAACGAAAAGGTGCTTGCCGAGACCACGGTGCCGAGGCGAACCTCGCCGCGCGCCTGCAATCGATCGCCGAGCCGGGCGGCATCGTGCTGAGCTACGAAACCTTTGCGCTGGTCAGCGATATCGTCCGGCCCACGCGCTGCCGGCGATCACGATGAAGGGCATCAGCCGCGAGGTCATTCCCTATTCGGTCGACGCGCTGAACGATGCCTCAGTGGAGAAAAGCGGCATCATCACCGAGCGCGCACCGGGCCTCGAGCTCTATCTTGACCCTGCTGTGGTGAAATCGGGCGATGCAGCGCGGGTACGCTCGCTGCTGGAAAGCGCGCTGGCCTCGCTGAAGCCGGTGTGAGGGCACGCAGACTTGCGCTCTTTCTGATTGAGAGTGTGCCGTGTGGCACCTCCTCCCCGACAAGGGGAAATCGCATGTGAGCATTCACAAAAGGTCGTCATGCCCGGGCTTGTCCCGGGCATCCACGTTCTTCGTGCCGCGTGGCAAGGCGTGGATGGCCGGGACAAGCCCGGCCCTGACGCTGTGGAAACTTCTGCGTTCAAACTTCCAGGTCATATGCGGTCGCCCCCTTGCGGGGGAGGCAGCGGAGGGGGGCCCAGCCAAAGGTGCGCGTATGACCGTCGTATCGCCCGCAACGGGATGCGTCTCTTCGTGCCGCGCCTTCGGTGAAGGCGGTCTCGATCACCTCGCCGAACGGCTGCCAGGACCGGCCGTCGAACTGGACGAGCCGCATCTGCCTGATCGGGAGATAGCTGTTCGGCGTGGTGTTCATCTTGATGTTGGGCAACGCAACGGAGGGCTGATAACCCTTAAGCGAAGCCGCCTGACGCATGATGTTCTCGCGCGATAGATCGTCGCCGCATTGCTTCAGCACCTGCGTCAGCGACTCGGCGGCGGCGTAGCCATAGAGCGCGGCGCTGTTGTTCGTACTCTCGACGTGATGATACTTGTCCATGAAGGCGAACCAGTCCTTCATGGCAGGATCGTCTTTCCATGCGGGATCGCTCGGATCCTTCAAAAAGGCGGCCGAGATCACACCGGCCGAATTCTCCAGGCCTGCGGGCGCCATCGCATTGGCGATCGAGGCGGAGGCGTCGCTCACAATGAAGACCGGGCGCCATTTGAGTGACGCCGCCAGCCTGATCACCTTGGACGCCGTCGACGGCACGCCGAGAAAGACGAAAATATCGGCGCCTGAACGCTTGAGGATCGAGACGTGTCCTTCGAGATGCTCATCGGCAATGTCGAAGGCGATGTCGACGAGGACGAGACGGTTCAGGTCGCCAAGGCCTTCCTGGATGCCCCTGTAGAGCATGCGGCCGAACTGGTCGTTCTGCCAGAGCACCACGATCTTATTCCGCGGATAATAAGCCTGGATGTAGTTGGCGTAGATGCGCCCCTCCGACCGGAACGACGGCTGTCAGCCCATGGTCCAGGGAAACGCCTTGGCCTGGCTCAACTCCTCGTCGCCGGAGGCGACGAAAAGCTGCGGGATTTTCTTTTCGTTCAGATACCGGCGCGTGGCGAGATTGCCGGGCGTGCCGAACGATCCGAACATCAAATGCACGTCGTCCTGCTCGACCAGATTGCGGGTAAGCTCCAGCGCCGTCGTCGGGTCGGAATTGTCGTCGCGCGTGATGAAACGGACCTTGCGGCCGTTGATGCCGCCCCGATCGTTGATCATGTCGAAATAGGCGGCCTCCGCCTGGCCGATCGCGCCGAATTCCGCAAGCGGTCCCGAATACGGCACGACATTGCCGATGCGGATTTCGCTGTCGGTCGCGGATTGATCTGCGTGTTGCTGGGACATCGCCCCCAGCGCCGCGAACGCGAAGATCATAACGAACAGCAGTCTGCCGGTGACGCGCATGCTCGACACCTTGACGTTGGTCCCAGAGAGGTCGGCTCGATCTGCCCCAGGGTGGGTTGATCTACGTCAAGCGTTTGTCAAAGCTGTGGCTGGGCGGGCCGGATTCAACCTTGCGTCCTCTTGAGGCGAAACGGCAGTCGTGCTGACTCGCTCACTCAAGCCGGCGCAAGGCACATAAAGCTTGAGCTGATTGAGCCTCCGTTGTTGCCACGAGGAAGGTCTGCCCCTCTCCCGCTTGCGGGGGGAGGGCTGGTGGGATGCCTCCGCAATGGGACAGTCCCTGGGGTGGAGAAAAACCCTCACCCGGCGCTTCGCGCCGACCTCTCCCGCAAGCGGGAGAGGTCGAGGCCTGGGCTCTATCTGTTTAACCCCGCTAACGTCACGTCGCCGCTACGGCAGCCCGCGCGCCTCGAGCTGGTGCACCAGCAGCAACGTCGGCTCGGCGAGGCTGTCGCCGGAGCCGTCGAGCCCGAAGGCGCTAGCGATGCCGTCGCGGCTGCGCAGGATCGTACTGCGCGGGCAGTGGCCGGCGCCGCACAGCGTCTTCTTCAGGGTCTCGCCCTGCGCCACGAGGTTTGCGGGATCGCCCGCGGCCCAGGCCAACACGATCGGCGCGTCGACGTTGAGGATGCCGGGAAAGACCGACCGCTTGTCATACTGGCTGGCATCTGTGCCGAAATAAGCCTTCTCGCTGTCGCTGGCGTTCTTGCCGACCCGGTAGATTCCGGACACCAGCACGACCGCGGCGACATCGGCGTGGTCGGCCTGGAGCTCGGGATGCGCCAGCAGGCTCGCGACATGGAAGGCCCCGGCGCCATAGCCGACCGCGACGATCTCGCGGGCGTCGCCGTTGAACAGGTCGATATTGCCGTGGACCCAGGACAGCGCCGCCGCAACGTCGGTCGCACCCATCGGCCAGGTCGCCGCGGGGGCCTGCCGATAGTTCACGCGCACCCCGATCATGTCGTTGCGCGCGGCAAAGCACATCGCGGCGTCCTGGATGTCGCGGGACAGCTCCGGCGCGGTCCGGTCCCCGGTGAAGGTGTCGCCGGCCACGAACAGCAGCACCGGCCGCTGCGTCTGCGCCTTGGTCGTGCTGGCGGCGACATCGAGCACATTGGCCTCGCTCTCGCCGTAGCGCAGGCCGCGCGAGAAGGTGACCTGGTCGCACAGCCGCGCGGTGCCGCCGGCGATCGTATCGGAGTCGGTGAGGCCCACACGGACGAGATCGGAGGGCGCCGTCAGCGGCGCCAGCATGGGGCCGTGCGCGGACGCCGCTGTGACAGTCAGAATCAGGAAAAATGCGAGATAATTCTTCATGTTGGTACCGGCCTTGCGAGCCTGATATGGGCTCGCTCGTTTGGCCTGTCTTTTCAATTCGCCTTATTAGTTGGTTCGTCTTGCGGCGATTTCGCGGCACCTTTGGCTCGCCCGCCAAGCCCGGCTCAATTCCCCGGCTGGAACGTGCAGTCCGCCCCGCTGCCGTCCTTCCGGCGGATGGCGTTGGGGTCGATCGTGCAGCTCAGCATCGTCAGGCTCTCAAAATTCAATCCCGCCGCGCCGTCCGGCGGAATGCCGGCGAGCGCCTCGGTCGCGAAGATCTCGTTGGCCGTGGAGCCGTTCACGGTTTTGACCTTCTTGCCGAAGGTGATCTCGCAGTTGCGCAAGGTGATGTCGACATTGCCGGTGCGGCAGACGATCCTGTCCGCGGTGACCACGATCGTCTTCTTGTGGGGAACGTCGCTGTTGGCGGCGAACAGCATCGCCACCGCCCTCTTCTCGGCGCCCGACAGGTCAGGCGACAGCGGCGCGATCACGCCCACGAGCGCCAGCGCCGTGGCGCCCGAGATTTTTCCAGACGTGGCGTCAGAGGCGGCCGCCAGATGATGTGCGTTGGTGACGACAAGCGCGCAGGTGAGGATCAATCGGCCGGCTCTCATCCTTGCCTCCCTGGACCTACAGTTTCAGCTTCCCTCCTGCGGCGGGATGCGTGGAACCAGTCTAGCATGCAACGCGAAATGGAAGGCAAGTTCGCCGGGCCCTGCGCTTTTGCGCGCTGCGGCTGTTTTGCCCCGAGGTGTCAAACGGTTACGCAGCGCGGCCGAGCCTTCCGCCGGCCAGGCCGTTCTACTGTGCATGGGGTTGATTTCGCACTTTTTGTTTGGGCCGACCTCTTACGCCGGCTTCATCGTCCGGAAGGCCTCGCATTTCCGTGATGGAACCTAACGGCGGCTGGTGCGACTTACATATGACGTGGGGAAACGTGCGAGGCTGTCATGGCAGAGCATTGGAAGCATACCGCCGATCCAGCCGAGATCATGCGGGCAAATGGTCACCCTGAACTGGAGTATGCCGCGGGCTGGACCATCGCTGGCCTGGTCACCATCGGCACCGTCCTCGCCGCCTGGCTGTTCGCGATCTAGGCTAGTGGGAATCGGAGCTCGAACGCTGCGCCCTCGTCGGTCGGCGTGAGCCTGATCGAGCCGCCATGTCGCTGGCCCCGGTCGATCCGGATCGTGCGCCTTACACTCGAAGCGAATCGTCGATCAGCACTAGCCCTTCGCAAACTGGCGATAGTCCGGCTCGCGGTGAAACCAGAATTCGTAGCCGGACACGCCCTTCTGCATGGCGACGTCGTGGATCGGCTGGTTGAGCGGAACGACCGGAACGTCCCGCATGCACAAGGCGATGAAATCCTTCACAGCCTTTTCGTACTCCGTTGCATCCGTGGTGAAGCGCGCCTTGTCGATCAGCGCGTCCATGTCTTTGTTCTGGTAGGAGGAGATGTTGAAGATCGAGTTGTTGCCATGAAAATTCCAGTAGAAATAGTACTCGGGATAGTCGAGCCAGCCGCTGAAACGGTTGAGCGCGAGCGGCAGCTCCTTCTTGTTGAGTGTTGTGCGCCAGTTCGCGCCGGGGATTTTTTCGATCGACGCCTTGATGCCGATCTTGGCGAGACTTTCCTGGATCAGGATCGCGGTCGGCTCGCCGACGGTCGCTGTACCCGTGTCGAGCGACAAGGTCGTCTCCAGGCCGGACTCGAATCCTGCCTCCTTCATCAACGCCTTGGCCTTGTCGAGATCTGTGACGTAGGGAAACGGCTGCGGCCATGCGGGCTTCGAAACATCCGCTGACCCGCCGTACATCGGAACGGCGCGAGCGAAGAACGCGCTGGCCTGGATCTG
This sequence comes from Bradyrhizobium sp. 142, assembly GCF_023074015.1. NCBI lineage: Bacteria > Pseudomonadati > Pseudomonadota > Alphaproteobacteria > Hyphomicrobiales > Nitrobacteraceae > Bradyrhizobium > Bradyrhizobium sp. 142. Next base: position 10,424 of record NZ_JADPKQ010000031.1, on the reverse strand, counting down.
CTCGTAAGGCATCGCCCAGGCGATGGCCTGGCGCAGCTTGGCGTTGTCGAACGGCGGTTTTGCAGTGTTGAGGGCGACGTACCAGAGCGCATTGGGAATCGGCACGCCCGATACCTTGACCTTTCCCTCCCTGATGATCTGCTCGAAATCCCGCGGCGCAAACCCGCTGGAGAGATCGGCGTCACCGCGCTCGAGCATCGCGCGGCGGGTGCCCGGAGACGGGACATCGCGCGCGATCACCCGCTTGATTTTCGGTAGTGGTCCGCTTTTCCAGTCGTCGAACCGCGTCAGCACGGTCTCGCTGCCCGGCTTCCAGCTTTCGATCCTGTAAGCTCCGCCGCCGGCTTCGTTGTTCTTGAGCCAGGCCAGCGCCCAAGGGTCTTCCGGCGTCGCGTTCTTCCTGGCGAGTTCGGAGTTGATGACGAAGGGCACGACGACCGCTACGTTGAACAGCAGCATCTTGTCCTTGCGCACATAGTCGATGCGAAAGGTGTGGTCGTCGACGACCACGAACTGCTCGGGCTTCTCGAGTGATCCCGCCGACATCTGGAAGGTCGGAAAGCCGCCGACCTTCACGGCGCGGTCGAACGACCATTTGACGTCCTTCGCCGTGACCGGGCTTCCGTCGTGGAATTTCGCGTCCTTGCGCAGCTTGAAAGTGCAGGACATGCCGTCAGCGGTGACTTCCCAGCTCTCAGCCAGTTCAGGCGCGAGTGTCGCGCGATCGTATGAGGGCGTGCCGTCGGACAGCGTCTTGGAAGCGTAGGTCAGCAGGCGATCATAGCAGTTCCAGGACAGGCCGTTCACGGTCTGGTTGGAGCCGACGCCCTGCATGTCGAGAGAGTTTGGTCCGAGCTCCTGCACCACCAGCAGCGTCTCGCTGCGCCCCTGCGCCCACGCGGAAGGGGGACCGACCGCCGTCATTCCGGCGATACCCAGACCGCCGAACACGACGCTGCGGCGACTGATATCGAAAGGTGGTGTGCTCATAGGTGCCTCCTGCCGAAAGTTATTCGACATCGAGAGGCAAGGCGTGTGCCAGCGGCACAGGCTTTGGAGTCGAACCATTGGCAGAACACGAGGCAGATTGCAGGCCCTCCGTGGGTCAGGGCGTGACCGCGCTGCGGACCACGGCGCGTGGTGCCGTCAGCTCCTTCCACGTGGAATTGGCGACATGCACCGGCGAGAACGCGGGACGCTCGATGTAGCGGCCGTCGCCGGCCTCGGCGCGCAACTCGCCGTTCTTCCACACGATGCGGCCGCGCGAGATTGTCGCGGCCGGCCCGCCCGTGCAGGAAAAGCCCTCGAACACGTTGTAATCTATCCGGCTGATTTGCCGCTTGGCGCTGATTGTCTTGGTCGCCTTCGGATCCCACACCACGACATCGGCATCCGAGCCTACGGCGACCGCGCCCTTGCGCGGATAGATGTTGAGTATGCGGGCGATGTTCGCCGAGGTCACAGCGACGAACTCTTCCTTTGTCAACCGCCCGATGGCGACGCCTGCGGTCCACAGCAGCGCCAAGCGATCTTCCAGGCCGCCGGTGCCGTTCGGGATCTTTCTGAAGTCGCCGAGCCCGAACCGCTTCTGCTCGGTGGTGAACGCGCAATGGTCGGTTGCGACGACCTGGAGCGAGCCGGATTGCAGGCCGGCCCAAAGGCTGTCTTGATGCGATTTGTCGCGGAACGGCGGCGACATCACCCGCTGCGCGGAATGATCCCAATCCCTGTTCTCGTATTCACCGGCATCGAGCAGCAGATGCTGGATCAGCGGCTCGCCATAGACGCGCTTGCCGGCGGCGCGCGCCCGCGCGATCGCCTCATGGGCCTCGCGGCAGCTGGTGTGCACGATGTAGACCGGCGTACCCGTCATGTCCGCGATCATGATGGCGCGGTTGGTGGCTTCACCCTCGACCTCCGGTGGACGCGAATAGGCGTGTCCCTCGGGGCCGGTGACGCCGCGCGCGATCAGCGCCTCCTGCATCAGGGCGACAACGTCGCCGTTTTCCGCATGCACCACCGGCATGGCGCCGAGATGGGCGCAGCGCGCGAACGAGTTGTAGAGCTCGTCATCGTTCACCATCAGCGCGCCCTTGTAGGCCATGAAGTGCTTGAAGGTGTTGATGCCGTAGGTTTTGACCACGATTTCCATCTCGTCATAGATCTGCTTCGACCACGACGTCACCGCCATGTGGAAGCCGTAGTCGGAGGCCGCCTTCTCGGATTTGTGCCGCCATTCCTGATAGGCCGCGAGCATCGATTGGCCGGGGTCGGGCAGGCAGAAATCCACCACCATGGTGGTGCCGCCGGTCAGCGCTGCCTTTGTACCCGACTCGAAATCGTCAGCGGTGACGGTCCCCATGAACGGCATTTCGAGATGCGTATGCGGATCGATCCCGCCGGGGATGATATAAGCCCCGCCGGCATCGACGATCTCGGTGCCCGTGGGGGCCTCGATTGCTGCGCCGACCGCGACGATGCTGTCGCCGTCGATCATTACGTCGGCGCGGCGCGAATGATCATGATTGACGACAGTGCCGCCGCGGATGAGGAGAGGCATGGGGGGTCTCCGGGGAGTAGGATGTTTGAAGCTAGGCGCCGGACGCACGTTGCAACAGGCGAAAATTTAGTCAGCGTCTGAGGTGTTCGCGAGCGTGCGGAGCTGGCGGCGCAACCCGTGTTGCAGATGCGAAGGCGCATCCAAGGCCAGATCAATGTCGCGCCGCGCGCCGACGAGCCACGCGGCCGCCGCCGCTACCGGCCCATCTACGAAGGCGCCGAGGCACTCGTCCCGCCGCTCGGCATTCATTTGAGCGGCTAGGACATGCGCAACGGCCAGTCCTGGTTCGATTCGAAACGGGTCAAGATCCGCTCTTACCTAGTCGCGGTCGAGCGAGGCGAGGAACTACGGCAAGGCCTATATGTCGCCGCGACTTTTCCGGTGCATGTCGAGGGACAGCTACGCGATTGTCGAGGTCTGAACACGCGTTTCGGATTGTGATTTCGACGCAGGTGCGATAAGGCTCGCCCCCATTCATGGCGGAGATCAGCTTTGTCCAAACAATCCCTGCGAGAGGAGGCCGAGCGCCTGATCCGCGAATCGATGGAAAAGAAGACTGTCGTCGTCAAGCAGGGCGATACCCGCATCGAGGCGGTCTGCGGTAAGTGCGGCGCGCCGAACCGGGTGCAGGCGCCGAAGGGCCAGACTCGCGTCAAGTTCGCCTGCAAGCAATGCGCGCACCAGCAGGAAACGCTGTAGGGCACGGCGTCTAGCTCCCCCTCACGAACTTCGCGAACGCCTCCGCATAATCCGGGTGCCAGCGCGACAGCGGCGGACGGTTCTCGATGATGTCGCCGGCGGCCCACAGCATGCGCTTTTCGTCGAGCGCGCGCGGCACGTCATTGTCCGGGCACAGAATGTAGAAGTCGCCGGCTTCCAGCCGCGCGATCATAAAGTCGACGGTCTGCTCCGGCGTCCAGGCGCCGGCCGGTTTTTCGGTCCGCCCCTTCGCAGTCAAACCGGTGAACACGAAGCCGGGGATGAGCAGGTGCGCGGTGATCCGGCAGTCCTTCGTGTTGCGTAGCTCATGCTGGAGCGCCTCGGTGAACGCCTTCACACCGGCCTTGGAGACGTTGTAGGCGGGATCGCCGGGCGGTGTGGTGATGCCCTGTTTCGAGCCGGTGTTGATGATGAGGCCGGCCCTGCCGCGCGCAACCATGCTCGGTGCGAAAATGCGCGAGCCGTTGATGATGCCCCACATGTTGACGCCGATGATGCGCTGCCAGTTGTCAGGCTCGCCGAACAGCGTGCTGCCGGGCTGGATGCCAGCATTGTTCATGAGAACGTCGGTGCCGCCGAAACGCTCGCGCACGGCGCGCTCCAGTTCCGCGACGCTCTCGGCCTTGCTGACATCGACTGCGAACGTCATCGCATTTGTGGCAGCTGCGACGGATGACAGTTTTGTTGCGGCTTCCGCCAGCCGGCCCTGGTCGACATCCGCGATGCACACCTTCATGCCGGCACGCGCGAAGGCCATGGCTGCGGCAAGGCCAATGCCGGACGCGCCACCCGTGATCACGGCGACATTGTCCTTGATGATCGCGGGGTGTGGCATGGATCTTCTCCGTCGGAGAGTGTTGCACTCGGTCGAGCTATAACATGGCAGGCGCGCGACCCTGCACAAGTCGGCATGGGAGGTCTTCGTTCTACGCCGACTTTACGCCTATCCGGCACCACTGTATTCTATGCGATATAACGATCCCGCCCAGATCGAACCAAACAATGACCTCATCAGGGAGTGCAGCCATGGCTGTGTCACAGGCTATTCCGATCACGCGCCATCCATTCGCCAACGGGTCCTACAAGCAGATGCTGATCGACGGGAAGTGGGTCGACGCCGCTTCCGGCAAGCGCTTTGCGACCCACAATCCGGCCACCGGCGAGCTGCTCGCAACCGTTGCCGAGGGTGACAAGGAAGACATCGACCGTGCGGTCGCCGCCGCCCGCCGCGCCTTCGAAGGCCCCTGGAGCAAGGTCAAGCCGTTCGAGCGTCAGAACCTGCTCTTGAAACTCGCCGATCTCGTCGAGAAGAATTTCGACGAACTGTCGCAGCTCGACACCCTCGACATGGGCGCGCCGGTGAGCCGCACGCGCGCCTATCGCCTGCGCGCCATTGGCATGCTGCGCTACTATGCGGGACAGACCACTGCCATTCATGGCGAGACGGTCGAGAACTCGCTGCCCGGCGAGATCTTTTCCTACACGCTGAAGGAGCCGGTCGGCGTCGTCGGCGCCATCATTCCCTGGAACGGTCCGCTCACCGCGACGGTCTGGAAGATCGGTCCGGCGATCGCGACCGGCTGCACCGTGGTGCTCAAGCCCGCGGAAGAAGCGCCGCTGACCTCACTGCGCATCGCCGAGCTCGCGATGGAAGCGGGTGTGCCGCCCGGTGTCATCAACGTCGTTCCCGGCTATGGCGAAACCGCGGGCGCGGCGCTTGCCTCGCATCACGACGTCGACAAGGTCGCCTTCACCGGCTCGCACGTCACGGGCCAGTCGATCATCCGCGCCTCGGCCGGTAATCTCAAGCGCGTCTCGCTCGAGCTCGGCGGCAAGTCGCCGGACATCGTGTTTGCCGATGCCGATCTCGATGCCGCGGTGCCGGGCGCCGCGATGGCGGTGTTCGCCAATTCGGGGCAAATCTGCAGCGCCGGAACGCGGCTGTTTGTCGAGGAGTCGATCTACGAGGAGTTCGTCGGCCGCGTCGCCGAGTTCGGCAAGAAGCTGCAGGTCGGCAACGGGCTCGATCCCAACACCCAGATTGGACCGCTGGTGTCCGAGCAGCAGCTCGAACGCGTGACCGGCTATCTCGACATCGGCCAGAAGGAAGGCGCGAAGGCGCTCGCCGGCGGCGGCCGCGTCACGGAAGGCGCCTTGTCAAAGGGCTTCTTCGTCTCGCCGACGGTGTTTGCCAATGTCCAGGACAACATGCGCATCGCGCAGGAGGAGATATTCGGTCCGGTCATCTCCGCGATCGCGTTCAAGGATATGGAGGAGCTGGTCAAGCGCGCCAACGCCACGACGTTCGGCCTCGGCTCCGGCCTGTGGACGCGCGACGTCAGCAAGGCGCATGCCGTCGCGAAACGCCTGCGAGCCGGCTCGGTGTGGGTGAACTGTTACCAGGCGATGGACCCGGCGATGCCGTTCGGCGGCTACAAGATGAGCGGCTACGGCCGCGAGTCCGGTAAGCAGCACGTCGAGGAGTATCTCAACGTCAAGGCGGTCTGGATCAAGACGGCATAATGCCTATTCCCTCCCGCGTTCCGCGCGAGAGAATAATACTTTTGCGGGGCGGCGCCTTTTCCGGTGACCGCCCCTCGCTATATGATCCGCATCCTTCCATCGCATTTGGGGCCATCATGAAATTCCCGGCGTTGTTCAAACCGTTGCAGCTCGGTCCGTACAAGCTCGCGCACCGTGTCGCGATGGCGCCGCTGACCCGGATGCGGGCCGAGCGCGAGAGCTTTTCGCCGCGGCCGCTGAATGCCGAATATTATAGTCAGCGTGCGACGCAAGGCGGCCTGCTCATCGCTGAAGCGTCTCCGGTGCTCTCGCATGGCCGCGGCAACCCGGCCACGCCCGGCATCTATTCCGAGGCGCAGATTGCGGGCTGGCGCAAGGTGGTCGATGCCGTCCATGCCAAGGGCGGCATCATCTTCCTCCAGCTCTGGCACGTCGGTCGCGTCTCGCACTCCTCCTTCCACGGTGGGGCGCTGCCGGTTTCGGCCTCGGCCATCCCGATCAGGGCCGAGGGTATGAAGGCGATGACGGCCGACGGCAGGATCTCCGATTACGAGACGCCGCGCGCGCTGGAGACCGAAGAGGTCAAGGACATCGTCGAGGCGTTCCGGCAGGCTGCGAAGAACGCGCTTGCCGCCGGCTTCGATGGCGTCGAGATCCACGGCGCCAACGGCTATCTGCTCGAGCAGTTCTTGCAGTCGCGCAGCAACCAGCGCACCGATCAATATGGCGGTTCGATCGAGAACCGCGCGCGGCTTTTGCTGGAGGTGACGCAAGCCGCGGTCGACGTCTGGGGCGCGGGCCGCGTCGGTGTGCGGCTGTCGCCCCACGGCATCGCAAATGATTCCGGCGAGGCCGATCCGATGCCGCTCTACGCCCATGTGGTGAAGGCGCTCGACAAGCTCGGTCTGGCCTATCTGCATTTCATCGAGCCGCGATCCAGCGGCTCCGGCCGCGCCGAAGTCAACTGGCAGAACGTGCCGTCAGCGATGGTGTTGTTCCGCCCGCTCTATAGCGGCGTGCTGATGACCGCAGGCGGCTTCACCGGCGAGACCGCGAACGCGGCGATCGCCGACGGCCATGCCGATATCATCGCCTTCGGCCGCATCTTCATCTCCAACCCGGATTTGCCGAGCCGCCTTCGGCACGGCTATCCGATCACGCCGTACAACCGGGCGACGTTCTACGGCGGCGAGGAGATGGGCTATACGGATTACCCGGTGTATGACCAGCTGACGCTGGCGTAATCTCTCTCCTCCGTCATTCGGGGCTCGCGACTTCGCCGCGCCCCGGAATGACGAGCTTGATTTGTTGCGCAACCGTCAACACAATCTCCGTCATTGCGAGCGTAGCGAAGCAATCCAGATTGCGACCGCGGAAAGACTCTGGATTGCTTCGCTTCGCTCGCAATGACGATGAGGAAGCATCATGGCCAAAGCCGCAGCCGCCGCAGGAACCGCCACCGGCCAATGCCTCTGCGGCAAGGTCACCTTCGAAATCGATGTCCCCGCGCGCTGGGCCTGGCATGATCATTCGGCCGCCAGCCGCCGCGCCCACGGCGCGGCGTATGCCACCTATGTCGGCAGCTGGAAGAAGCGCTTTCGGATCATTTCGGGAAAAACCGCGCTGACCCGCTACGAGGACAAGGCAACCAAGACCGCGCGCAGCTTCTGTTCCCATTGCGGCACGCCGATCGCCTATGAACGGCCGCGCGGGCCGCACATGGTCAACGTCCCCCGCGCGTTATTCAACGAGCGCACCGGCCGCCAGCCGCTCTATCACATCGCCATCGAGGAGCTCCAGGAATGGGCTTATACCGGCGAGCCGCTGGTGCCGCTGAAGGGCTTCCCCGGTGTGGTCTGGCAGCGCTCGAAAAGGAAGAAGCGTGCCGGCGGCGAGGATCCGTTCGAGCTGGGCCGCGAGGAGATGTGACGGCGCGCGCTCGCGCAACGCAGCCATGATCGCACTCCATTGCGCGCATCCTCCGACTTCGGTCATCATGCTCCGTGCCTTGCGGCAATGCCCGCAAGGTCTGGAGGAAACATGAAGAACAAGATCACCGGCCGCTCCGCCTTTCTTGCGCTACTCAAGGACGAGGGCATCACGCATCTGTTCGGCAATCCTGGCACCACCGAGCTGCCGATCATGCATGCGCTGAAGGATCATCCCGACCTCACCTATGTGATGGCGATGCAGGAGAGCCTGGTGGTCGCGATCGCGGATGGCTACAGCCGCGCCTCCGGCAAGCTTGTCGCCTGCAATGTCCATGTCGCGCCCGGCCTTGGGAATGCGATGGGCTCGCTCTACAATGCGCAGTTCACGGGCACGCCGATGATCTTGACGGCGGGCCAGCAGGAGCAGGGCCACGGCTTGATGGAGCCTGTGCTGTATGGCCCGCTGGTGCGGATGGCCGAGCCGCTGGTGAAATGGGCGGTCGAAGTAACGCGTCTGGAAGACCTGCCGCGCATTGTGCGCCGCGCCGCAAAAGTCGCGACCACGCCGCCGACCGGGCCGGTGTTCATCTCGCTGCCGGGTGACATCCTCAACAGCGAGGCCGGCATCGATCTCGGCCGCTCCACCCGGATCGATGCGCGCACAAAGCCGTCCGAAGAGGCGCTGAAGGCCTTTGCCGCGCGCCTGCTCAAGGCCGAACGTCCGGTGATCGTCACTATGGACGAGGTGGTCAAGAGCGATGCGTTGAAGGAGGCCGCCGAACTCGCTGAGCTATTGGGCGCGGCCGCCTATCAATCCTCGACGCCTTACGGCTCGCACTTCCTCTCGGAGAGCCCGAGCTTCTTCGGTACGCTGGCGCGGGTGCAGAAGGTCGCGCGGGATACGCTCGCACCCTACGACTTGCTCGTTGCGCTCGGCGGCGATCCCTTGCGGATGTCGGTCTATAGCGAGGTCGACGCGCTGCCGGATGGACTCGGCATCGTGCAGATCGGCCTCGCCGATTGGGAGATCGCCAAGAACTACGGCGCCGAGATCGCGCTGAAGGCGGACCTGAAGGAAACGCTGCGCGCGCTGATCCCCTTGCTGAAGGAGATGGGCGGCGCGGCGCTGGCGGAGCGCGCGAAGCAACGTCTCGCCGAGCTTGCTCCGAAGAACTGGACCGCGCGGCGCGCCGCCCTGGTCGAGCAGATCGGCAAGGCTGCGGACCGTAGCCCCATCGATCCGGACTGGCTGGTGTTGCAGATGGTCCAGGCCATGCCCGACAACGCCATCCTCGTCGATGAAGGCCTCACCTCCAGCCGCCAGATCACGGCGCTTCGTGCGCACCGCGACCGCTTCGGCTATCACGGGCTGGCATCGGGCGGCATCGGCTGGGGTCTGCCGGCCTCTGTCGGCGCCAGCATTGCCAACCCGGATCGCCCCGTGGTGTGCTTCTCCGGCGACGGCAGCGCGATGTATTCGGTCCAGTCGCTCTGGACGGCAGCGCATCACAAGCTGCCGCTCAACGTCGTCATCGCCAACAATGGCGGCTACCGCATCATCAAGCAGCGCCTGCTCGCCTTCCATGGCGACGACAATTACGTCGGCATGGACTTCGTCGATCCGCCGGTTGATTTCGCAGGGATCGCGAAAGCGCTCGGCTGCGAGGCGATCAAGCTGAGCGATCCCCGTGAGCTGAAGGCGACGCTGTCGTCCGCGTTCAACCGTCCCGGGACGAAGCTGATCGAGGTGATGGTGGACGGTAAGGTGTAGGCGCAATCACCGCCGTCATTGCGAGCGAAAGCGAAGCAATCCAGACTGCCACCGCGGAAAGACTCTGGATTGCTTGTGCGCCAGGCAAGCTGGCGCGGTCCAACCGGTGGAAGTCCGGTCCGGGTAAGCCGTAGCGGGCGCCCGGTAGTGAGTGTTGCGGTGTCGTCGGCGACGGCGGCAGCGAAGCGTACACAACGATGCTGTGGGGTGGCTATTGAGCCGCGAAAGACAGAAACTCGCAGAGGCCGAGGCGGTAAGCAACGTCGAAGGCAACATGTGCGGTCCCGTTATGCGAGGGGCTGACGCTCTGCCGTGGTCGAAGACCCCATCACGCAGTAAGGGACCGCGCCGGAACCTGGGAGGTCCCGCATTCGACCGCAGGCGGCATGCGCCTTCGGTCCGCATCGGGAAGGCGAGGAGCCGAAGCCGATGACGAACGAACGCGGGAAGTCGGACGCGGCCATAGTAGCGGCGAAGCCGGCGAACGAGGCAGAGCGATCTGCGAAAGGAGCTGGTGGAGCGAAGGGCCGCGACCAAGGGGAATGCGGACCAGCAAAGCACGTCCCGGACGCCGAGCCGGACAAGCGTGACACAGGCGCTGGAGCGCATACGACGAACTGCAAGGGAAAGGAAGAAGGAGAGGTTCACCGCGCTGCTTCACCACATCGATCCCGACCTGCTCGAGGCGGAGTTCTTCGCGTTGAAGAAGCATGCCGCGCCGGGCACGGACGGGGTGACGTGGCGGGACTATGAGCAAGATCTCAAGGCCAACCTTGAGGATCTGCATGCCCGTGTCCACCGGGGAGCGTACCGGCCGCAGCCGTCGCGGCGGGTCTACATCCCAAAGCCGGACGGACGGCAGCGCCCGCTGGCGATCGCGGCCCTCGAGGACAAGATCGTGCAGCGGGCAACGGCTGTG
>NZ_JADPKQ010000333.1:0-19030 GCF_023074015.1 Bradyrhizobium sp. 142 | reverse complement strand
ACTCGAGCTCTCGGCTCATCGTATGCATCGGCCTGCCCGCACATCGTGCTCCCGGTGCCTCTGTCCCGATGGTCGCACCATACGCCACGATGCAGAAAACCGCAGCGGAACGTTGGCACCGAGACATCTCATACCGGTTACCAACCCCATCGAAAGCGTGTTCGCGACCGTGCGGCACAGAACGGTGCGAACCAAGGGTTCGTTGTCGCCAATCACCGCCAAGCTGATGGTGTTCAAGCTGGTCATCGCGGCATCAAGGACCTGGCGGCGGCTCAAAGGCACAAATCAGTTGCCGAAGGTGATCGCAGGTGTCAGATTCAACGACGGCATCGAGGTCATCCACATGCCGGCAAACCACGCCGCCTGATCACCTCGTCACCCAAAATCCCGCATAGCTCGCGGCTTCCTTGTATCGTGCTCGATCTCCTTGTCCCCTACTTCCTCGAACAGGCGCATTGGGATAAGGTCGACATAATTCTTAGATTCTTTGTTTTCCAATGAATTGCTAAAGTTGCCATGGCAATATCGCATCCTCAAATGGATTGAAAAAGGGGCCGGAAACCTTCGTCCGGCCCCTTGCACGCTCAAAAACGCTAGCGAGATGTATCGCGAATGATCACAACACCCGATTGCTCTCCTTCACCTTCTCCGCATCCAGATACACGTTGCTGCCCATCTCCTTGAACTTCTCGCTCATCTTCGCCATCCCATCCTCGACGGTGCCCTGCATCGACATGCCCACCGCCGCCGGATCGTTCAGCGTCGCCGCATAGTCCCGCACGTCCTGCGTGATCTTCATCGAGCAGAATTTTGGGCCGCACATCGAGCAGAAATGGGCGACCTTGTGGGCTTCCTTCGGCAGGGTCTCGTCGTGGAAGTTCTTGGCGGTGTCAGGATCGAGGCCGAGGTTGAACTGGTCGCTCCAGCGGAAGTCGAAACGGGCGCGGGAGAGCGCGTCGTCGCGCAGTTGGGCGGCCGGGTGGCCCTTGGCGAGATCGGAGGCGTGGGCGGCGATCTTGTAGGTGATGACGCCCACCTTGACGTCGTTGCGGTCGGGCAGGCCAAGATGCTCCTTCGGCGTAACGTAGCAGAGCATGGCGCAGCCGAACCAGCCGATCATGGCCGCGCCAATGCCTGAGGTGATGTGGTCGTAACCCGGCGCGATGTCGGTGGTCAGCGGCCCGAGGGTGTAGAACGGCGCCTCGCCGCATTCTTTCAGCTGCTTGTCCATGTTGATCTTGATCTTGTGCATCGGTACGTGGCCGGGGCCCTCGATCATGACCTGGCAGCCCTTGTCCCACGCGATTTTTGTCAGCTCGCCGAGCGTTTCCAGCTCGGCAAATTGCGCGCGGTCGTTGGCGTCGGCGATCGAGCCCGGGCGCAGGCCGTCGCCGAGCGAGAACGAGACGTCATACTTGCGCATGAGATCGCAGATCTCGTCGAAATGGGTGTAGAGGAAGCTCTCCTTGTGATGTGCCAGGCACCACTTCGCCATGATGGAACCACCACGAGAAACAATACCGGTAACGCGGTTGGCGGTGAGGTGGATGTATTGCAGGCGCACGCCGGCGTGGATGGTGAAATAATCGACGCCCTGCTCGCACTGCTCGATTAAGGTGTCCTTGTAGAGCTCCCAGGTCAGCTGCACCGGATCGCCGTTGCACTTCTCCAGCGCCTGATAAATGGGAACGGTGCCGATCGGCACCGGCGCGTTGCGCAAAATCCATTCGCGGGTGGTGTGGATGTTGCGGCCCGTCGACAGGTCCATCACGGTGTCGGCGCCCCAGCGGATCGCCCACACCATCTTCTCGACCTCTTCCTCGACCGACGATGTCACGGCGGAGTTGCCGATATTGGCGTTGATCTTGGTGAGGAAGTTGCGGCCGATGATCATCGGCTCGAGCTCTGAGTGGTTGATGTTGCAGGGAATGATGGCGCGGCCGCGCGCGATCTCAGCTCGGACGAACTCCGGCGTGATGAAGGCGGGCACTTCCGCGCCAAAGCTTTCGCCGTCGGCGAGGGCTGCTTCCGCGCGTTCGAGCTGCTGCTTGCGGCCGAGATTCTCGCGCGCCGCGACGTAGATCATCTCCTTGGTGATGATGCCGGCGCGGGCGAATTCGAGCTGGGTGATCTTGTGGCCGGGAAGGCCGCGCAGCGGCTGGTGATAGGCCGAGAAGGCGCGCGCGGCCTTGTCGGTGGAGACACTGCCATTGTCCTCCGGCTTGACCTGCCGGCCCTCATATTCCTCGACGCCGCCGCGCTCCAGCACCCAGGCCTTGCGGTTGCGGGCAAGACCCGCGTTGACGTCGATGGTCACGGACGGGTCGGTGTAGGGGCCGGAGGTGTCATAGACCGGCAGGTTCGGCTCTCCGGCGCCTTCAGAGAGAATGATCTCGCGCAGCGGCACGCGCAACTCGGGCGCGGCATCGGGGGAAGCGAAGATTTTTCGCGACGACGGCAGCGGGCCGGTCGTGACGGCGGGGATGGTCTTGTCGGGGTTGGAGCGGATGTTCATGGGATCCTCCGTTTAATTCGTATGTGCGCGCCGGAACGACGCCGGTGAGGCTTGCTCCGTCATTGCGAGCGCAGCGAAGCAATCCAGAATCTCTCCGCGGAAACAGTCTGGATTGCTTCGTCGCACCAGCGCAAAATTGCTTCGCAATTTTGTCGCGGGCTCCTCGCAATGACGAATGGAGAGAGTGTGGGCATCACGCCGCCTCCTTCGACTGGCCGAGCCATTGCCGCACGCGGGCATCGGGGTCGGCATGTTGGGTGACGTCGCTGACGACGGCGATGGAATCGGCGCCCGCGGCAAAAATCTCCGCGGCGTGCTCGAACTTGATGCCGCCGATCGCGACCAGCGGGATGCTGCCGATGCGCTTCTTCCATTCGGTGAGCTTCGGAATGCCCTGCGGCTCGAAGCGCATCGATTTGAGCGTGGTGAAGAAGATGGGGCCGAGCGCGACGTAGTCCGGCTTGGCCGCAAGCGCGGTCGTAAGCTCGTCGTCGTCATGGGTGGAGATGCCGAGCAACAGACCGGCTTCGCGGATCGCTTTGAGGTCCGCGTCGGCCAAATCCTCCTGGCCGAGATGCAGATATTTCGCGCCGGCGACGATCGCCGCGCGCCAGTAGTCATTGACGACGAGCTTGGTTTGCGTGCCGTTTGTGATCGCCAGCGCATCGGTGACGATCTGCAGGGCCTGCGCGTCGTCGAGATCCTTTGCGCGCAGCTGGATGGTGCCGACGCCGAGCCTGGTCAGGCGCTCGACCCACTCAAGGCTGTCGACGACGGGATAGAAGGGATCAGGATGCGGCATGCCAGAACGGGGTCCCAACGACAGGGGTGGAAGGGGAGGCGAAATCGCGGGCGTTCATCAGCCCGGCTTCATAGCCGGTGCGGCCGGCCTCGATGCCGAGGCGGAAGGCATTGGCCATCGCGACGGGATCGGCGGCTTTTGCAATGGCCGTGTTGAGCAGCACCGCGTCATAGCCGAGCTCGAGCGCGTGCGCGGCATGCGACGGCGCGCCGATGCCGGCGTCCACCACCAGCGTGATGTCGGGCAGCCGCTCGCGCAGCAGCTTGAGCGCGTCGCGGTTGGTGATGCCCTTCGCGCTGCCGATGGGAGCGGCCCATGGCATCACCACCTTGCAGCCGGCATCGACCAGGCGGTTCGCGACCGAGAGATCCTCGGTGCAGTAGGGGAACACCTCAAAACCGTCCTTGATCAGAATGGTGGCGGCTTCGACCAGGCCGACGACATCAGGCTGCAGCGTGTCGTTGTCGGCGATCACTTCGAGCTTGATCCAGGAGGTGCCGAACAATTCGCGCGCGAGCTTGGCCGTGGTCACCGCTTCGCGCACGCTGCGGCAGCCGGCGGTGTTCGGCAGCACGGTGACGTCGAGCTCGCGGATCAGATTCCAGAAGGCGTCACCGGTCTTGCCGCCGGCGGATTCGCGTCGCAGCGACACCGTGACGATGTTCGAGCCGGAGGCGCGTATCGCCGCCTGCATGATCGCAGGGGAAGGATACAGCGCGCTGCCGATGAGCAGGCGGGAGGAGAAGGATTTGCCGTAGAAGGTCACCATGTCGAAGGTGTCTCCTCAGATATAGCTGTCGTCCCGGCGAAGGCCGGGACCCATAACCACAGGACTTCGTTGTGACGGTGCGCGCCGCTCCAAACGCCGCTATCATCCCCGCGAAGGCGGGGATCCAGTACTCCAGAGGCGGTGCGGCTAGAACCGAGAAGCCGCGGCGTGCTGGATCGCCCGGTCAAGCCGGGCGATGACGGCGGAATGTGGGGCCTTCGCCGGAACGACAAATGGAAAGATGCCATCCTCCTCACCCTCCCTGCCGCGGTGTGATGATCTCGATCTCGTCGCCGGCCTTGAGGCTGGTCTCGGCCCAGCGGCTTTTCGGCACCACGTCGTAATTGAGCGCGATCGCGAAATGCGTGCCTTCGTAGTCGAGCTCGGCCAGCAGCGCGTCGACGCTCACTGAGGCCACCTCGCGATGCTCGCCATTAACGATCACCCGCATTGCATTACCTCATTGTCGATCTGACCGCGCTCGACATATTGCAGCGCCAGCTCGGCGAGCGCCGGCGCGATCAGGAAGCCATGGCGGTAGAGCCCGTTGACGGCGATGCTGCTGCCGCTGATACCGATGCGGGGCAGATTGTCGGGGTAGGCGGGGCGAAGGCCCGAGCCGAATTCGACGATGCGGGCCTCGCCGAAGGCGGGGTGCACGGCATAGGCCGCGCCGAGCAGCTCCAGCGCCGAGCGCACGCTGACGCCGGTGTCCTCGGCTTCGATCGAGGTCGCACCCAGCATGAACAGGCCTTGATCGCGCGGGATCACATAGAGCGGCCAGCGCGGATGGATCAGCCGCACCGGGCGGGCAAGCTGCACCTCGCTGGTCTCGATCAGGATCATCTCGCCTTTGACGCCGCGCAAGGCAGGCTGCTCGTCGCGCGCACTGATCCCGCGGCAGTCGATCACGATGCCGTCGAGCTCGGCGGCCGTGACATCGCTGCCAAACTTGATGGTCCCGCCGGCGGCGCGGATGCGCTCATGCAGTTTCGGCAGCACACGGCGCGGCTCGACATGGCCCTCGGTTTCGAAGAAAAGGGCATCGCGGAAGCGGCCCTCCAGCGACGGTTCGAGTCCCGCCAGAGACGCAGCATCGAGCCGGCGGTGGCCCTCGGTCATGCGGGCAAAGCGCTCGAAATCGTTGCGCTCGCGGGGATGGGCGACGACGAGGGAACCGTTGAACGGGGTGTCCGGCAATTCGCGCCGCCAGATATGAAGCGAACGCAGGCCGAGGCGGCTGATGATGGGTTCGGAAACTTCCGCCTCGCAATAAGGCGC
Organism: Bradyrhizobium sp. 142; assembly: GCF_023074015.1. Taxonomy (NCBI): domain Bacteria; kingdom Pseudomonadati; phylum Pseudomonadota; class Alphaproteobacteria; order Hyphomicrobiales; family Nitrobacteraceae; genus Bradyrhizobium; species Bradyrhizobium sp. 142. The sequence continues at coordinate 13,663 of NZ_JADPKQ010000333.1, read as the reverse complement.
GAGCATGCCGCCGGCCCAATGGCTGGTGGAATCGGTCATCGCGGCGTCGCCGCGCTCGTGCAGGGTCACGGCGTGGCCGGCCTGTGCGAACAGCAGCGCCTGCCACGCTCCTGCGATGCCTGCGCCGATGATGGATACCGGAGAATCCGGCCGCTTGGTGGTCTGCAACATCCCTGTCCCTTCGCCGGCATGACCCGGATCAGGTTCAAAGGGTCACCGCGGTCCTGGGCCTTCTGACCCATTTAGCGGTATCTCAGCTCCTCCTCGGAGCACCCCTCGGAACGGCTCTAATGTAGGCCAGTGGGGGCTTGTGTCAACGCATCTTGCTGGGAACCTGGGTCCCGGTTCAGCGCCGCGGCGCTTCGCGCTGCAGCTTGCCCGGGACACGAGGGACTACTTCAAAGCCTGCGCCCGTGCATTGCGCACGCGCTGCGCCATGCGGTGCGGCACTGCGCCGAACATCGGCTGCGGATTGCCGTTCGGCTCCAGCCAAGCCTGTGCGCTCGTGTCCGCGCCGGCCTGTTGCAGCGTTTCCTGGCGCTGCCGCTTTGCGGCATAGTAATAGCCGCCTGCATAATAACGAATGGCTCGGGCGTGATCGCCATTGGCGGCGTGATAGGCGCCGGCGAGGTATTTGACGGCATAGGTGAGGTTGGTGTTGGGATCGCGCAGGCCAGCGGCATCGCCGGTGTAGCCGAGCCCGCGGGCGGTCGCGAGCTTGATCTGCATCAGCCCGATCGTGCCGCCATGGCCGATCAGGTGTGGCTGGTAGCGGCTCTCGCGCATGATGACACGATGCACCAGCGCTTCCGGCACGCCGTTGGCGCGCGCGTGGGCCGCGGCCATCTCGGCATAGTCGGCTTCGCCGGCAAGTACCGCCTGCGGCAACATCAGCCCGGCCGCAACCAGCGCGGCAATGCGTAAAATTTTCATCAGATGTCCCTTGAGAATGTCTTGAGAATAGATGTCCCTTGAGAATGTCTTGAGAATATCTGGGGTCCTGAGCGACCTGCGCCCGGCTGCCGTTAGGCCTGCCGAACGCGGCGATGATGTGACCAAACGCCGCCACTGACGATTTTGCGGCGCCGAGCCGCTGTTACGACGCAAAGCTGCCGTAAGGGTCCCTGAGGTGCAAAACCGCAGCTCGCGACAGCGAGCCTGTCTATTCGCGCATAGACGCGAAAGCGAGTATCAAAGCACTGCAAATCGGGAGAGGTGCCATGACAAGAACAAACATGGCCAAAACAGACACGGCCAAGGCACATATTGGCGATATCCCTAGGCTGAACCCCTGTGCCCAATGCGGCACGCCGATTCCGGAGCCGGACTGGATCGAGCCGGGCGAAGGACGCATCTCCTATCTCTGGAATTGCCGCGCCTGCAACTATCGCTTCGAGGCGGTGGCGATCTTCGATTCTGCAGCCGTCGAGCACCCGCCGCTCGCGGCCTGAGGCGCCGGTTACATCGCGATTTCTGTCAGCTCTCCCCCCTGGGGAGAGGTCGGCGCGATGCGCCCCGGGAGGGGCTGCGCTCTCACGTACCAGCCATGCGATGAGTTTTGCTGGCGGCGTCGAGGCGGAATGCTCACGTCGGCATCGACGCCGCCGCGTTGTGCTGAGAACCGTGCGCTGCAAAATGTTCCTGGGTGACTTAGGAACAAATCGCCAGTGCTTCCATCTCGCGTATCGCGCGACGAAATTGCCGCACGAATACGGAACTGCCAATGATCAAGTCCGTTTTCTCCGCACGAGTTTCTATCGAAGGAGAGGACAACATGTTGATGAAATCGATCGCGGCCGGCCTCGCCGGGACCGCACTGCTTGCAACCGTGGCGTTTGCGCAATCGCCGCCTGCCACCACCGACAAGGCGCCGACCGCATCCACCGCGACGACCACTTCGGCGTCGGGCGAATGGCGTGCATCGAAGATGTCGGGCCTGAAGGTCTATAACGAGTCCAACGAGAACATCGGCTCGGTCAACGATCTCTTGATGGACAAGAGCGGCGCCATCAAGACGGCCGTCATCGGCGTCGGCGGCTTCCTCGGCATGGGCGAGCACCTGGTCGCCATTCCCTATGACAAGTTGAAATTCGCCAACGAGGCCATCGCCTACACCGGTACCGGCGCGACCAACCCGCCCGGCCGGCCGGCCTCGCCCACGACGACGACCGGGGCTGCGACTGGCACGGACAAGGCCGCGATGGCCACGTCGTCTGCGTCGAAGTGGTACCCGGACCACGCCGTGTTCAACGCGTCCAAGGACGAGCTGAAGAACATGCCCGAGTTCAAGTACTCGGAGTAACGCGGCTGACGTGACGGCCTAAACCAAGCGCGCCCGGTTTTCACCGGGCGCGCCGTCGTGTCTTTTCCGACCTTGCCCCACTTGCCCTTGCCCGACTTGCGGATTGCTCCATCATTCTCGGCACCTCGTCGAACTCTTGAAGCGCCGATCGCGTCGCGACGCCGCCGGTCAGGCGCTGCTGCCCTTGAGCCGTTCGTTGCGTCGGCGCAGGCCTTCCATGGTGGCGAGCAGGATGACCGATACCGTCGTCAGAATCACGGCCGCTGCCGTGATGGTCGGGCTGATGTTCTCGCGGATGCCGCTGAACATCTCGCGCGGCAGGGTGCGCTGCTCCGGCCCGGCCATGAACAGCACGATCACCACCTCATCGAAGCTGGTCGCGAAGGCGAACAGCGCACCCGACGCCAGGCCGGGCAGGATCAGCGGCAGGATCACGCGGCGGAAGGCGTCGAGCGGCGAGGCGCCGAGTGAGGCGGCGGCGCGCGCCAAGTTGGTGTCGAAGCTTTGCAGCGTCGCGCCGACCGTGATCACCACAAAGGGCGTCGCCAGCGCGGTGTGGGCCAGGATCAAGCCAAGGTAACTGCCGGTCAGTCCGATCGGCGCGAAGAAGAAATAAAGACCGACCGCGGTGATGACGCCGGGCACGACGACCGGCGAGAGCACGAAAGCCAGCACGAGCGGTTTGAGCCGGCTCTTCCACTGCGCCAGCCCCAGCGCGGCCAGCGTGCCAAGCGCCATGGACAGCAGGGTCGAGGCGACGCCTATGATCATGCTGTTCTTCAGCGACGTCATCCAGCGCGGCGAATTGATGAAGTCGTCGTACCAGCGCAAGGAGAGCCCAGGCAGCGGATAGGTCAGGTAGGAGCCTGAGCTGAAGGACAGCGGCATGATCGCCAGGATTGGCGCGATCAGGAAGATGAACACCAGCGTGGAGATCACGATGGTCGCGGTCCACGCGATGCGCTGGCTGGGCGTGCGGAGGGAAGGATTATCGCTCAATTCTTCATTCCTCCCGTGACCTGCTGTCCCTGCACCAGCTTTCCGTAGACGAGGGCCAGCAGGAGGGTGGCGAGTAGCAGCACCGCACCCAACGCCGAGGCGAGGCCCCAGTTGGCCGTCTCGGTCGTGTAGAGCGCGATGAAGTAGCTGATCATCTGATCAGCGGCGCCGCCGACGAGTGCCGGCGTGATGTAGTAGCCGAGCGCCAGGATGAAGACGAGCAGGCTTCCCGCGCCGATACCGGGTAGCGTTTGAGGCAGGTAGATCCGCAGGAAGGCGGTGACCGGCGGCGCACCGAGCGAGGCGGCGGCACGCATGTAGGCAGGCGAGATGGCCTTCATGCTGCTGTACAGCGGCAGGATCATGAACGGCAGGAGAACGTGGGTCATCGCCACGCAGACACCGAAGCGGTTGTAGATCAGGCGCAACGGCTCGTCGATGATGCCAAGCCAGTGCAGGCTGTCGTTCACGATGCCCTTGCTCTGTAACAGCACGATCCAGGCGCAGGTGCGGACTAGAAGCGAGGTCCAGAACGGCAGCAGGACGAAGATCATCAGCAGATTCGACCGGCCGGGCGGTAGCGTCGCCAAGAGGTAAGCAACCGGGAAGCCGAGGATCAGGCAGAGCACCGTGACGCTGAGGCTGATGATGAAGGTGCGGGTGAAGACGTTGCGGTAGATCGCCTGGTCCGGCGCGGCCGCGACGATCGCGCCGTCCGCGTTCCGGGTGAGATCGAGCGCCGCCAGAAGATAAAAGCCTGTCACCGGGCCACTGGCGTCTTTGATCGTCGTCCAGGCGGTGCGTTCGCGCCAGGCCGGGTTGATCTTGCCCAGCGTGTCCTTGGCCGTGCCGGGCTCCGGCGCTGCCTTCAGATTACGTGCCGTGCTGGTCAGGATCGTGCGAAAACCGTTCAGCGCGTAGTTGAGCCGCTTGGCCGCAATCGCCATGGTGCCGGAGGCGCGCGCCGCCAGGATGTCGCTTGCCAGCGCCGCATAAGCCTTCTCGTCCGGCAGGTCTTTGCCGTCCCAGTCGGCGAGAGCAACGACGGTCTGGGGCAGGACCTGACGCACCTCGCGGTCGTCGACAGAGCGCCACAGCATGCCGGCGATAGGCCCTGCGAAAGTGAAGAGCAGAAACAGCAGAAGCGGCAGAACCAGTGCCAATGCCTTGAGCTGGCGCGCGCGCTCCGCGCGCCTCAATCGGCGCTTGAGCGGCATCTCGATCTGCGCATCGGCGCCGGTCAGGAACGCGGCTGTCATGGGTTGAGCCTCTTTGACCGGAAATCCCTCGCCACTTCAGGCAAGGGGTGGGGCACAGGCGAAGATGTGTCGATCCTCTGCCTGTGCCGTACGTCGCTTCGGCAGCGTGCTATTTCGCGGCCCATTTGTTGAAGCGCTCGGTCAGGCGGTCGATGTTCTCGAGCCAGAAGCCGACGTTGATCTCGACCGCGTTCTTGATGTTATCAGGCGCAGTCGGCAAGTCCTTCAGAACGGTCGGCTGGATCAGGGCGGCGGCGTCCTTGTTCGAGGTGCCATAGGCAATATTCTCGGACAGCTTGGACTGGTTCTCCGCCTTGCCGGCGAAGTCCAGGAACTTGTAGGCCGCATCCTTGTTCGGGCTGCCCTTCAGGATGACCCAACTGTCGAGCGTGAAGAGCGCCCCGTCCCACACCATGCCGAAATTCTTCTTCTCTTTCTTGTTCGCGGTGTCGATGCGGCCATTGTAGACCGAGGTCATCGCCACCTCGCCGGAGGCGAGCAGTTGCGGCGGTTGGGCGCCGGCCTTCCACCAGACGAGGTCGCCCTTGATGGTGTCGAGCTTCTTGAACGCGCGCTCGATGCCCTCGTCGGTCGCCAGCACCTTGTAGACGTCCTTCGGCGCGACGCCGTCGGCGATGAGGGCGATCTCCAGCGTGGTCTTCGGGCCCTGGCGCAGGGCGCGCTTGCCCGGAATTTTCTTGGTGTCGAAGAAGTCGGTCCAGCCCGCAGGCGCCTCCTTCAGCTTGTCCTTGTCGTAGCCGAGAACGAAATCGTACACGATGGCGCCGACGCCGCAGGGATTGACCGACGCCGGCATGTAGGCGGCCTCGCCGCCGATCCTGGAATAGTCCATCTTCTCGAACAGGCCTTCCTCGCAGCCGACAGCCAGTTCGTCGCTCTCGACCTGGACGACGTCCCAGGTGGCGGCGCCACCCTGCACCTTGGCGCGCAGCACGCCGATGCCGCCGTCCCAGGACTCGTCGTTCATGGGAATGCCGGCCGCCTTCTTGAACGGCTCGAAATAGACCTTCTTCTGGGCATCCTGATACGCGCCGCCCCACGAAACGACGGTGAGGTCACGCGCCTGTGCGACCGTCACCAGCGCGGCGCTGGCGGTGAGCGCCGCGGCGAAACCCAGAGCAATCTTGCCAATCTTGCGCTTCAGCATGGTCTTTGTTCCTTCTTCATGTGAGTTGCGTTGAGGTGGATCGATGCCGATCCCTTGCGTGGCAAAAGGCTGTAGGTTGGATCAGACGGGATCGAGGGCCAAGCAGTCCTCGGGCAGGAAGGTGATGAACACGCTTTCGCCATGTCTCAGGCTGCCATGCGCGTCCGGCTGAAGCTTGACAATGAACTCCCCGTTGCCGGCGACATCGAGCACGGCCAGCGCGTGGTCGCCGAGATAGATGGTGTTCTGCACCCTGGCCGGCAGGCGGTTCGGTCCGTCGCTGGAGGTGCCGTCCAGGATAATGGAGATCCGCTCCGGCCGCACCGACAGGGAACTCGATGCGCCCGCACCTGATACGTTGACCGCCCGTGCGGTAACGGCGGCGCCATTAGGCAGCGCGACGCGGCAATATTCCTTCTCGACCGTCTCGACGGTGCCGGTCAGCACATTGTTCTCGCCGATGAAGTGGGCGACGAAGCTGTTCACCGGATGCTCGTAAAGCGCGTCGGGCGTGTCGATCTGCTGCACAATGCCGTCGTTGAACACGGCGATGCGGTCCGACATGGTGAGCGCTTCACTCTGATCGTGTGTGACGTAGACGACGGTGATGCCCATCGTCTCGTGCAGTTGCTTGATCTCCAGTTGCATCTGCGCCCGCAGGCGCTTGTCCAGGGCCCCCAGGGGTTCGTCCATCAGCACGAGCTGCGGGTTGAAAACCAGCGCGCGGGCCAGCGCCACGCGTTGCTGCTGACCGCCGGACAGCTGCCCGGGCCGCCGGTGCGCCAGGGTTTCCATCTTGATCATGCGCAACGCGGCCCTGACGCGCTCCTGCGCTTCCGCCTTGTTGATTTTGCGAACGGATAGCGGGAAGGCGATATTCTCCGCGATCGTCAGATGCGGAAACAAAGCATAGTTCTGGAACACCATGCCGATGTCGCGCTTATGCGGCGGCATGTTCTTGATCGGCCGGTCAGCGAGGTAGATCTCGCCATGGGTCGGAACCTCGAAGCCAGCCAGCATCATCAGCGTGGTCGTCTTGCCCGAGCCCGACGGGCCGAGCAGGGTGATGAACTCGCCCTTCCTGATGTCGAGATCGAGGTTCTTCACCACGAGGTGCTCGCCATCATAGGTTTTCTGAATGCCGGAAAAGCGCACCAGCGCCGGCGCAGGCGTGACCATGCCGGCTTCCATGTTGTCCTCGCGTTATCAGCTACAGTGCTGTCGGCACTTCTCCGAAGAACAGCTTAGCATCCTCCGACGAGAATGCCAGCGGCGCGAACGACGCGTGCGCGGGCCCGGTGAGTGAAAGCGCGCTACATCCCCGATAGCTTCGTCACGAACACGTTCAGCGTGCCGCCGGCCTCCGCGACCACGCGCAGCGTCTTCGCGTCGAAGGCGATGTCGGCCAACGTCAGACTGCTGATATTGGCCTCGACCTTGAGGCCGTCCTCGCTCTTCTGGAAGTCGGCGATCGCGGCTGCGATCTTCTCGCGGGCGTTGGCCGCGATCGGCTTCAGATCGAGCGTCGCCTTCTGCACCAGCGCCTGCTGCATCTGCGGCACCACTGCGCGCGCGGCGGCCCCTAGCAGGCCGAAGGCCGCTTCGGATTCCACCGCGAGCTGGATGTCGGCGAGGCGCAGCGTCTGCTGCGCCTGGTCGAGCATCGGCCGGCCCCAGATATGCACGGTCGCCTCCGCGCCGAGGCCGAGCCAGCTCTTCTTCTCCTTGGCGCGCACCAGCAGCGAGATCAGCAGCCGGTCGCCCGACGGGACCACGTTAACGCTCTTCACGTTGACGTCGACCGGGCCGGAGCCGTCCTCAGGATAGGTGTGGCCCACCATCTGCGCGGCGATGAGCTTGTTGATCTCGGTGAAGGGCACGTCGATCGGCACGCCGATGTTCACGCCGGTGCCGGTCGGCGGCACGATCGAGATCTTGTCGGGGAACGGGCAGTCCGGCTTGGTTGGCGTCGTCGTGACGCGGGTCTCGGCTTCCAGGCCGAGCAGCAGGGTGACGGCCTTCGCGTCGACACGCGGCTGCGCGGCGATCGCCCGCACCGGCTTCATCTCGAGCCAGAGCGGCGGCAGGGAGGCCGAAGATCCCGTGCCTTGCAGTGAGATCGAACGGCAAGCCTTGGCCCATTGCACCTTTGCATTCTCCCGCAGAGAGGGATCGTTGCGGATGCGTTCGGAGGCGGCGTTAAGCTGCTCGCCCACCGTCTTGTCGATCAGTGGCTTCACCTGCGCCGGCACGTTGACCTTGGCGCCGGCGACCGAGAGATTGGTGTCGCCAAGATTAACCTGAGCGCCGAGATTGGGCTCGAGGTGCCAGTTCGCCGCGAGCTTCGGGCGCGAGGTGACGACCACGTTGCCATTGATCTCGGCGCTGGCATTCAAATTCTTGATGTTGACCGCGCCGACCTGTTTGGCGGCATTACCGCCGAGCACGTTGCCGAGCGCCTCGCCGAGCGCGCCGGTAGCCTTCGACGACAGCGATCCCGTCACGTTCAGCTTGCCGGTGAGCGGTGTCGACAGCGTCAGCACGTCCTTGTCGCCGACGGCGGACATCGGACCACGCGCGGCCGTCCAGCCGATGTCGGCGTTCTGCAGGATCTGCGAGATCGGATTGTCGGCCTTGCCGGCGAAATTGCGCGGCGCGGCCCTCTCGGCCTGGTCGCGGATCGCCGACAGCGCGATCGACACCGGTGCCACCACGATCGAGCTCTTGGCGACCGGCGGCAGTGGCGGCAGCTGCGCGACGGGCGGCGCGGAATTGGTCGCGCGCGGCGACAGCCAGTCCATCGCCTTCAGGCTGATGAAAAACGACGCCGCGAGGACCGCGACCGCGATCAGGACAGTCTTCAAGTTCAACGTCAGACGCATCAATCCCCCAGGCCGCCCGGGGTGGATTCTACAGGGCGGGAGAGGAGGGCGCTAGAGCGCATGGATGGGGTGGAATTGGGGCGAATGGGTTAACGGCTGCGGCATCACCGTTGCAGCGTGTTCAAACCGTCATCGCGTGGCCCGCCTCGGCCTGCGGACCGCTCTCACATTGCCGCGACTGCCGCCGCCGCAGAAGAAGCGATCGCCGCCATCGGACTCCAATCCTGAGACCATCGTTCCGGCGGGCAGATCGAGCTGCTCCAGCACCTTGCCCGTATCAGGGTCGATCCGCCTGACGTCGCTTTCCTCGCCCTCCCAGGTGCCATGCCAGAGTTCACCGTCCACCCAGGTCACGCCGGTCACGAAGCGCTTGCTTTCGATGGTGCGAAGAACCGTCCCGGTCTCCGGATCGACCTGATGAATCTTCCGCTCGCGATATTGGCCGACCCAGAGCGTGCCCTCGGCCCAGGCGAGTCCGGAGTCGCCGCCGCCGCCCGGCGCGGGGATTGTGGCGAGCACCTTGCCGCTCGCGGCGTCGATCTTCTGGATGCGATCCTCGGCGATCTGGAACAGATGCTTGCCATCGTACGCAGTTCCTGCATGCGCGGCGACATCGAGGGAGCGGTCGATCCTGCCGCTGGCCGGATCGACCGCATTCAACTTGTCGCCGGATGCGAACCAGACGTGCGTGCCGTCATAGGTGACGCCATGCACGGCCTCGATGCCCGCGAAGGGTCCGTACTCCCTGACGATCTCGGCGGCTGAACGCTTCATGTGCTTGATCCCGGTTGAAGTGTTCCATCCTACGTCTTCAGGAGCGGTCCGGGGAGTAACAAGCCTGTCGGGAAACCCGGGACAGGAGGCGTCATCCAGCGGCGCGCCCGCCCGTGTCCGAACGACTGCACCTTGTTCGATCGGGCCAGCTCCTCAAGCGCCCGCTGCACCGTGCGCGGGCTCATGCCAAGCGTGAGCGCGAGCGCCGAGCTCGACCACGGTTCGCCATCGGAGAGGAAGGCGAGCACGTTGGCGTGCTTCTCCTCGACCGGCCGCGCCAGCACGATGACGTCGCGCGTCTTCCGCGGTGCCAGCACAAAACCCTGCTTCGTCGCGCTGACATCGGCCAGCGGTTTGAGCTGGGTGCGGAGCCGCCCGATCTCGACCCGCAACCGCGCGCGGTGGGATTCATCGACGTGCTTCGCTCGAAAGGCACCGGCGATCAGCGCCTCTCGCGAGACGTCCGCGGGCCATGCCTGCGCCAGAAGACGGGCGAGCGCGAACAGCACCGGTCGCGTTCCGAGCGACACGACCACGCCTCGCCTGCGCACGACGTGATGGAAGGTGTCCAGGACGAGCGCTGTCGAGGTCGCCAGTCTTTCGACCTCCCCGAGCAGCAACGGGTGTTCGCCGCCGCGGGAGATCAGGCGCGCCGCGGGCGTATCGAGGATGAGGTTCGTGCTGTAAACTTCCGCCGTCAGTGCCGGGATTCCGGCCAGCCGCGCTGCCTTGGCCGCGCGGTCGAGCGCCGCGCGCGCGGCTTCCGTCCTGAGCCGCCTGATCGCAATGCCCGCGACCACCAGCTCGCGGGCAACCTGAGACGCAGGCGGAAGCGATGCGGTGCTGACCTCGGCGAGCAAGCGCTCGGCCTCGTCGACGCGTCCAACGAGGAGAAGGCGGCGCGCCTCGATGTGGCCCGCATGCGCGGCATTGGCGAGATCGCCGTGCTTTTCGAGCGTCGCCCGCGCCGACGCGAGCGTTTTCACCGGCCAGTTCAGGTCGCGCGAGACGAGCGCGATCTCGGCCTCGGCCACGACACACCTTGCGCGCGCCACCGTCTCTCTCGGACCGAAGGCGCGTGCAGCACTCCGCAGCAGCGTCTTCGCCTTTGCGAGATCGCCGAGCTGCGCCATCGCAATCCCGCGCAACGCGAGCGAAGGCGCATCGTTGCGCAACGCGACACGGTTCAATGCGCCGAGCGGATCGCCAGCTTCAAGCGCGCGCGCCGCGGCCGTGATCAGCGATTCCATTCAAATCCCGCCACACTTGTTACTCCCACCGCGCAACCGTCCGGTGCCAGAAATCGTTTACGGCCGACAATGTGCGGTGAGGGGCGATCGGTTCCGCGTCTGTCATAGCGAGACGCAGAACGATCGTCCAAGCAAGAGCTTTGGAGAACCATGATGACATCAGTCGAGCACTCAGGAAATAGCGGACAGCCCGCCATGCAAACACCGCCGGTGGTGTCGCCGGAGGACTGGGAGGCAGCCCGTCAGCAACTGCTTGTGAAGGAAAAGGCGCAAACCCGTGCCCGCGACGCCCTGGCCGCCGAGCGCCGGCGCATGCCGTGGATGGCGGTGGACAAAACCTATGCGTTCGAGGGGCCCGGCGGCAAGGTCAGTCTGCTCGATCTGTTCCAGGGCCGGCGGCAGCTGATCGTCTACCGGGCCTTCTTCGAGCCGGGCGTGTTCGGCTGGCCAGATCATGCATGCCGCGGCTGCTCGATGGTGGCCGATCAGGTCGCCCATGTCGCCCATTTGAATGCCCGCGACACCACACTCGTGTTCGCCTCGCGCGCGCCGCAGGCCGACATTGCGCGGCTGAAGAAGCGGATGGGCTGGATAATGCCGTGGGTCACCATCACGGACAGCTTCGATGCCGATTTCGGCGTGGACGAATGGCACGGCACGAACGTGTTCTACCGCGACGGCGACCGCGTCTTCCGTACCTATTTCGTCAAGAGCCGTGGCGACGAGCAGATGGGCGGCACCTGGAACTACCTCGACATCACGCCGCTCGGCCGGCAGGAGGTCTGGGAGGACTCGCCGAAAGGCTATCCGCAGACGCCGACCTACAAATGGTGGAACTGGCACGACAGCTACGTCGAGGGCGCGGCGCCCGACAAGAAGTGGGTCGAGGTATCGACCGCCGGAGAGAAGGCGCTGCGCGAGGCGGGCGGATGACCGACACCTGTCCGGTCAGCACGGCCGCGAGCGTCAACCGTGACGGCGTCGTGGCCGCGCGCCACCTCGCCAGGTGGCTCGGCCTCGCGGCCACGCCGACCTTCGCGATCATGGCCTTGCTGACGGCCGTGTTCGGCGGCGGCACGGCCGACATGCTCTGCTCCGCTGAACACGGCTCTTTGCTGGGCGGGATGGTCCCGATGTATCTCCTGATGAGCGCGTTTCATGCCTCGGCGTGGCTGAGACTGATCTCGGAACGGCGAGACGCAATGCGCCTCTAAGCGCTGGTGCAAATGAACGGCTCCGGCGTCGCCGAGGCCGCCTGCCCGCCTCGTCCTTCGAGACGCCCGCTTTGGCGGGCTCCTCAGGATGAGGCTCAACGGGCATCCGGCGGTTGGGGTAGACATTGCGAAGTGGAGGGCTCTCTTCGAAGAATCGGAGCCGCGTACTCCGTCCTCATCCTGAGGAGCCCGCCGCAGGCGGGCGTCTCGAAGGATGATGCGATCCGCGCTTCGCCAATTCACGGAGGTCAGCAAAGTCGCCGCGCATGAAGGCTTCCTTCTTGGCGCGGCTCCATTTCTTGAGTTTGCGTTCGCATTCGATCGCGTCGGTGATGCGATCGGTCACCGGCCGACGCGAGGACGTATAACCGGCGAACGTGCCAGCATTATGTTGCGCGACCCTGATTTCAAGCTCGGTCCGTGTCGTTCCGATGTAGTAGCTGCCATCGGCGCACTTGAGAATGTAGAGGTACGCACCCTCGGTCATCGTGCCCGCCCAATCCTTCGAGACGCGCGCAAGAGCGCGCTCCTCAGGATGAGGCTAACTGGCATCCGTGGCTTTTGTGCAAGTATTGCGTGTGTAATTTGGTTGGGTGGCCGCATACTCCGTCCTCATCCTGAGGAGAGCGCCGGAGGCGGGCGTCTCGAAGGATAAGCCGCAATCGCAAGTCAAAATGGCGTGGTGCCCGGCGGCCGCTATTGTGAGCCCGACACCGATTGCAGATAAGCAACCACCTTGCCTGCTTCCTCGGGCGAGAGGCCGCCATAGGGCTGCATCTTGTTGCCGGACACGACCTCATCCGGCTTGACGATGAACCGCGTCAGCTTGTCCTGATCCCAGACCAAGTCCGCATCTTTCATCGCGGGAGAATAGTTGTAGTCCGGCAGCGAGCCTGCCTTCCGTCCGACGATCTTGCTGAGGTTGGGGCCGAGCCGATTGTCGCCTTCCTTCACGGAGTGGCAGGTGCGGCAGGAATTGTTGAAGGCTTGTCGAGCCGCGTCGTCGTTCGCCGGCTGCTGTGCAAGAGAAGAAGGCGCAGAAAAAAGCCACACCAATCCTCCCGCGACCGCGATCGACCACAGCCATCGGCTTCGCGACGTTTGCCGGATCGACCGCATCTACGCCTCCGTGATGATCGCGCTCGTGCCTCTCAAAGCGCGGACGCCCGGAGAGCACCATGCAAACGAAAATGGCCCCGGTGGGTTCCGGGGCCGTTTGCGTCACAATGTCCTGTCGCTTAGCGGGTCGCGGTGCCGAGATCCGCCCTGCGCTCCGTCATCGGGAGCACAATCACCTTGGTGCCAACGTTGACGCGGGAGTAGAGGTCGGAGACGTCCTCATTGGTCAGGCGGATGCAGCCGGAGGAGACGTGCTTGCCGATGGTGTCGGGGGCGTTGGTACCGTGGATACGGTAGATGGTGCCGCCGAGATACATGGCGCGCGCGCCGAGTGGGTTGCCGGGGCCGCCAGCCATGTGGCGCGGCAGATAGGGCTGGCGGGCGATCATTTCGGGCGGCGGCGTCCAATCCGGCCACTCCGTATTGCCTCATCTGAGGATGTTACTTTCGCTTGACGGATGTAGCTCCGACTGTCGGCCGGTCCGAGGTTGCGTCATTGCTCGCAGGATCGGAGGGACTGGGGCCGTCGCGGAGTGCCCATCACACGCAGCGACGGCCCCAGTCCCGGGATCACCAGTAGTGGCCGGTACTGTACGCGGGATGATCACCTTGGCTCCGTTGCGTCTGAGTGATCGCAACAAGCGCTGCACGATGGTGTGCTGCGGCGGCCCGAACTTTTCGGGGGAATGCTCGGCG